>JASHTT010000489.1 GCA_030040415.1 Streptosporangiaceae bacterium
TCGGCGCCCGCGTCCCGCCCGTTCCGGCAGACAGGCAAGTTCGGCCGGCTCTGGTGGCTGCCGGCCGGCGGCGAGGGCAACGGCCTGGACGACGCCGGCTGGGCGCCCATCGCCGACATTCCAGCGCACATCGCGGGCAGGCTGCTGGCGGACCTGCACGACGCGGGCGTGCCCGCCTACACCGCGCGGGTCACCGGCCAGCGGCAGTGGCGGCTGTGGGTCGGCACCAGCCGCTATGGCGCCGCCGAGGAGGTTCTCAGGGTGCGGCTGCCGGCCCTGCTCACACCGCCGCGATCAGGTACGCGACCAGCACCGCGACGAACACGTAGAGCAGGTACAGGTTGACGTCGCCGGACTGCAGCGGCCTGACAAGATCGGCCAGCCACTCGACCGCCCTGATCACCGGCCGGTACAGATAGCGCTCGAAGACCGGCGTGGCCGCCGACTCGTAGTGCACCGGGCCCGACCGCCCGGCCGGGTCGTCGGAGGCGCGCTCAACCGAGACCGATGGCCGGTAGAGCGCGTCGAACGTCACCCGCGTCGGCGCGGAGAAGGTCATCGCCGAGTACTGCATCCGCGGCTTGAACGCGAGCATCCCGCCGTCCCAGACCGGCACGACCGCGGAGCCACCCCTCGGCCGCCCGGCCAGGTAGATGAGCACCGGCACCACCAGCACCGCCAGCAGGAACACCGTGAGGTACGTCGGCGAGAATCCGGAGAAGTTCGTGTGCGCCGGGATGACCGTCAGCTTGCCCGGCAGCAGCACCGGCCGCAGCACGACGCCGGTCGCCGTCCGCACCGCGCGGGCAAGTCCGACCAGCACCACCGGCGCGCCGACGGCCAGCGCGACGCAGGCGACGGCGAGCAACGCGGGGCCGAGAACCGGCTGGCCGGCCTCGGTGGCCTCGGCGGCGCCGCGGGTCCGCGGCATGCCGAGGTAGGGGATGCCGTAGCCGCGGACGAACGCGTAGACCGCGAGACCCCCGGTCAGGCCCAGCGCTGCCGCGGCCAGCACGATGAGGATCGCGACCAGGTGACTGCCGGTGCGGAAGCCCTGGAACAGGCCCTGGAAGATCAGCCACTCGCTGACGAACCCGTTCAGCGGCGGCAGCGCGGCGATCCCGAGCGTGCCGACGAACGCGATCACCCCGGACCGCGGCATGACGCGCGCGAGTCCGCCGAGCCTGTCCATGTCCCGCGTCCCGGCGGCGTGCTCGGTCACGCCCGCCTCGAGGAACAGCAGCGTCTTGTAGCAGCCGTGGTTGATCACGTGGTACAGCCCGGCCAGCAGCAAGAACGCCCAGAGCAGCCGCTGGCCGTAGGCGAGGAATGTCATCGCGGCACCGAACGCGGTGACGATGATCCCGACGTTCTCGATGGTGGAGAACGCCAGGAACCGCTTGATGTCCCGCTCCCCCATCGCGTACAGGATGCCGATCGCGGCGGTCAGCGCGCCAATGCCCATCGTCAGCACGCCTCGCCAGGCCGGGCCGTCCGGCAGCAGCCGGAACCCGAACAGTGCGATGCCGTACACCCCCAGCTTCACGATCAGGCCGGACAGGAACGCCGAGCCATCGGCGGGCGCGACCGGGTGCGCGGCGGGCAGCCAGACGTGCAACGGCACGAGCCCGGCCTTGAACCCGAACCCGGTCAGGGCCAGCAGGTAGGCCGTGTCCCGCCAGGCTGCGGGCACCAGGTGCGCGCGCGCCGCGATCAGGTCGAGCTGCATGGTGTGCGTCTTGGCCGCCAGGATGACGAACGCTGCCACGATCAGCACGAACCCGACCTCGGACAGCGCCAGGAACCAGAACGCACCGCCGGCCACGGCGCCGCTGCGCGGCCTGCGCAGGATCAGCAGGTAGCAGAGCAGTGCCATGGATTCCCACGCGACCAGGAAGGTCACCACGTTGCCCGCCGCGAGGACGCCAAGGCTCGCGATCAGCGCGAGGTTGTAGGCGCACAGGTATACGGCCGTCCCTGGCGACCCTTCTTTCTGGGAACGTGACAAGTAGAGGCCGATCGCCATCGCGACGACGCCGAGCAAGGTGGCGAACGTGCCGGCCAGGCTGGTCACCTGCAACACCATCGTGCCGACGGGGACCGAACCACCCGCCGAGACGACTCGCGAGGTGCCCGACAGCAAGGCTGCGACTCCGCCGCCGAGCGCGGCGGCTCCGCCGAGCACCGACAGCGCGCAACAGATCAGCACTCCGGCTCTGGTGGTCGCGGTCGTGATCGCCACCAGCGCGGCGGCAATCCAGGCTCCCGCGGCGACGCCGAACAGCGTCAGCGCGATCACGCTGCACCCCCTGCCGTGGCGTCCTCATGAGCCCCTTCCGGACTCCTTGCGATGAAGCTCAGCCCGGAGACCTTCTCGGCGAGCCGGCCGACGGCAACGAGCAGGCCCTGCAGCAGCGCGAGCGGGCTCGGCGGACAGCCGGGTATCCATACGTCGACCGGCAGCACGCCGTCGACCCGGCCGTAAGTGAACGCGTCGTCTGGGTACACGCCGCCGAGCGCGCACGCGCCTGTGGCCACGACGAGTTTTGGCTCGGGCATCGCCTCGTAGGTCTTGCTCGCCGCGACCGCGAACGCGCGGATCATCGGCCCGGTGACCAGCAGCATGTCGGCGTGCCTGGGGGCGGGCGTGAAGAAGAAGCCCAGCCGGTGCAGGTCGTAGTGCGGCGCGGCGAGCAGCCTGATCTCCTGCTCGCACGCCGCGCACGAGCCGGTGTCTAGCGTCCGGATGTGCAGGCTGCGGCCGAACTGCCTGGCCACCTCGCGGCGCAGTTCCGCCGCAGCCCGTTCCTCGATGGCGATATCGGCCGTCACGCTGCCGCCCCGGCGGTCATCGGAATCCGCTTCACGAGCGCAGACCTGCTCGTCGCGGCCAGCTCGAACTCGCCGCTGGACACCACCGCGTCGGGTGCGGCACGACGGCAGGCGCCGCAGGCCGTGCACGCACCAACGTCGAAGACGAGCGTGTCGCCGTCCCTGCGCAGCGCTCCGCTGGGGCAGACCGCGACCAGCAGATCAGCTACAGTGGCGGCACTGGGTGCCGCTCCCCGCCCGTAAGGGTTAGGTGGGAACGGGCGGGGAGCGGCACGCTGATGCGCCGGGCGCGCCAGCGCTTCCGAGCGGAAGGCTGGCGGGCTCGGCAGGCTCGAGACGGACGAGTCGGGGTGGCCTGGATAACGCGTCGTGACGATGCCCCGGCGCAGGCCCCGGATGAACCATTGCGGCATGTCGTCTCCTCGCCGTAGTCAGTCACTAACGCGCCAGGCCGGCTACTGTCAGCCAGAAGCTGGCCTCGATGATCGGGATATCGGTAAACACGTTCTGAGACCGGCAGGCGTCGTCGAACCCCCGCCAGTTACGCACAGCGGCGGGTCGCAGCCGCGCCCGCCGGATCAGGCCGTCCGAGTCGAGCTCAACCCAGGCGAGCGACTCGCCGCGGGACGACTCGGCCCAGCCGAGCCCCGATCTGCCAGTGGGCCTGCCCGGTCGCGTCCGGACCGGTGTGTTCGCTGAGTGCTCGCAGCCGGAGGTATTGCTGCGAGGGCCGGAACGACCGGGCAGGTCCGAGCCGCCGACTTGCTCAAGGCCGACGGGATCTAGCAAGGCATTGACGAGAGAGACCGACGCCGCCACTTCGTCCAGCATGACCTTCAGCCGCGCGAGCGCGTCCCCGCCCGGCTGTCCCGCTGGCAACCGTAGCTGCCCGGGGTACGGCCCATAACAGTGGTCGAGTCGCGTGTCCACGGCGACGCCGCTGGCGCGGGCGACAGGCCCGACCAGTCCCAGCCGGCGGGCCGCTTCCTCGGTCACCGTGCCGGTCGCCTCGAGCCGGTCCACGAACGAGTTAGTCGCGAGCAGCGCTTCGCCGCCGCGCCGCAGTTCGCCGTAGGCGTCGGGCAGGCCCGCTCGCAGCGCCTGGGTGTCGGGCGTGACTACCGCGCCGCCTATATCGACGACGCCGAACAGATACCGATGGCCGAAGACCGCCGCGTTCAGGCGGTGCAGTTGTTCGAGAGCGATCTCCGCAGCCGCACGGCCAACCGCGAGGCCGCACGCCTGGCACAGCGCGGCTATCGCGGCCGCGTGGTTGTAGAGGCGCTCAAGTTCCAGCGCGATGGCCCGGCAGCGCTGCGCAGGGGCGGATGGCTCGATCCCGAGCGCTGCCTCGGCCGCGGAGGCGAATGCCCAGCCGTTCGCCACGGCACCCAGCCCTTCGGCCCGCTCGACATGGAACAGGGCCTGGGCCGGCGTCTTGCCCTGGGTCCGCCACTCCAGTCCGCGGTGCTTGTGCCAGGTGAACATGTACAGGTCTACGACTTCCTCGCCGCTGGTCACCAGGCCGTAGTAGAGCGACTCCACGCCGACCTGGCGCACCGGCCCGAACGGGAACTCGAACGCCTGGCCGCCAACCACGTGCGGAGCGTGCACGTCCTGCGGCAGTTCCGCCGGAGCGCGACCGAGCCTTGGCAGGTCGATGTCGCCCTGGCCCAGCGGCGGCGGAATGGCGACCCGGTTCAATGGCTTGCCGCCGACCGGCCGGACGCCGAACTGCTCGTAGATCTCGCACTCCTCGACGAACGCAGCGGGCGCGATGTCGGAAAGCGCCGGGTAGTCGTCTGTATCGATGGGCGTCTGCGTGATCAGGTAACGTTGATCCGAGTCCAGCGCCCACACCAGGCGCAGCATGACGGGATCGGTCCCGTCTGCGAACATGTCGGCGAGCCGTGCGCCCGGTGCGCGGGCGACCTCCTTCGTGATGCCAGCCAAGTCCGCCGCCGAGACGTCCGTCACGACCACGGGGCCCTGCGTGTCCGCAGCAGCCGCGACGGCGGATAGCGGCGTGGTGCCGGTCACGGTCATCACAGCACCGCCGTCGAATGCATGATCACCGTGTTCAGGATGCCGGGGATCCACAGCCCGAGTACCAGCAGCACCGCGAGGCCAGCGGCGACGGGGGCGACCGCGGTGAGGCGCGTCAGCCTGCCCCGGTACGGGCTAGCCCGGCCGGTGGCCTGCCCGTCGCTCACAGTAAGCGGCTCTCCGGTCACCATGCCCGACGCGGTCCTCGCGAACGCGATGAACGCGACGGCGAGCAGTCCGAGCAGCAGCAGTGGCAGCACCGGGCTCGCCCCGGCGAAACCGGCTCGCACGATCGTAAGCTCGGACAAGAACAGCCCGAATGGCGGCGAGCCGAGCACGGCGAACGTGCCGAGCAGCAACGCCGCACCAGTCACGGGTACCGCCGCGATCAGCCCGCGGACTCCGCCCGACTCCCTGGTCTTGTAGCGGATGGCAATGTCGCCGCTGGTGAGGAACAAGACGGCCTTGGCGATGGCGTGGTTCAGCGTGTGCAGCAGCGCCCCGTACAGACCGAGCACGCCGCCGAAGCCCAGCGCGACAGCGATGATGCCCATGTGCTCGACCGATGAGTAGGCGAACAGCCGCTTGAAGTTCATCCCGCGGCGCCTGACCATGAACAGCACGCCGATGACGACCGACAGGAATCCGAAGACCAGCAGCACGACGCGCGGGAATTCGCCGCCAAGTCCCACGTTCGCGATCGCGAGAAACCTGATGATCGCGTACATGCCGGTGTTCAGCAGCGCCGCCGAAAGCATGGCGCTCGCCGGGCTCGGGGCCTCGGCGTGCGCGTCCGGCAGCCACGTGTGCATGGGCGCCAGGCCGACCTTCGTGCCGTAGCCGACGACCGCGAGCAGGAAGCCCAGCCGCAGGCTGGCCGGCGCCAAGGCGTGCGCGTGTGCGAACAGGTCGGGCCAGGTCAGCCGCAGGTTCGCGGCGAGGTGCAGGCCGCTCGCGGAGTAGAACAGGAACAGCGTGCCGGCCAGCGCGATCGTCACGCCGAGCGAGCTGATGATCACGTACTTCCAGGCGGCTTCGAGCGAGCCGGGCTTGCCTTCCAGCCCGACGAGCGCCGCGCTCGCCAGCGTGCTGGCCTCGATCAGCACGAACAGCAGCCCGAGGTTGCCCGTCTCCAGCGACGCCAGCATCAGCGCGGCGAACAGCCCGAAAAAGACGAAGTAGAGCCGAACCTGGAACGCCGACAGCCGCCCCGCCTCCTGCTCGGCGGTCAGATAGCCGACCGACCCCACGGCGGCCAGCAGCGTGACCGCGGCGACCGTCAGCAGGAAGAAGCAGCTGAGCGAGTCCACGTAGAGGAAGCCGTCCAGGCCGCGCAGCGGCGCCTTGTGCAACTGCGCGATCACCAGCCAGATCGCCGCGACGAGACTGACACCGGCACCGACCGCGCCGGCCCAGCCAGCCGGGCGCGCCCGTGCACCGCAGGCAGCGGCGACGGTGCCGGCCAGCGGCCCGGCGATCAGTAGGTAGGCCAGGATCGTCATCCCTGCAGCTCCTTCAGTTCGGCCGCACTTGCGCTGGCGAGCTGCCGGGTGAGACCGGACACGAACACGAGCATGATCATCACGCCCGCCACGATGTCCAGGAAGATGCCGGCCTCGACGATGAACGGGAACGTGGCCACCAGGGTGATGGCGCCGAGGAACACCCCGTTCTCCACGATCAGCCAGCCGATGAGCTGCGCGACGGTATGCCGGCGGACCACCATCGCGAGCGCGCCGAGCAGGATGACCGCGGTGGACAGCGGCACGACGGCGGCGGCGACCAGGCCGTGCGGCAGCAGTTGCGGCCTGGTCACCAGGTAGGCGAACGCGGTCAGGCCGCCGCCAGCGATCAGCGACGTGGACAGGCCGGTCGACAAAGCGGCGTCGCGCTTGAGGTCGAGGCGCCTGATCAGCAGCCGCCGCGCCGCGACCGGGATGCCGATCCCCTTGATCGCCAGCGTGAGCACGGCTAGCGCCCACAGTTCGGGGCTGTGAAACGCGTACGCCGCGACGCCGGCCGCGAAGGAGAGCACTACTGACTGCGCGCCGTAGTAGGCAACGTAGCGGTTGAACAGCTTGGAGCCGAGGCAGGCGAACGCGAGCAGCAGGATCACCACGCCCGACAGGTCGAGCAGCACCCCAGGTGCGCTGGTGGCGGACAGATGCTGCATGGCTCAGGCCCCGATCACGTACGAGGTGGCCACGCCGACGAGCGCGAGCAGGAACGCGGCGCCGAGGAACTCCGCGATGCGGAAGAACCGGAGCTTGGCGAACGAGGTGTCGATGACCAGCACGGCCAGGCCGCAGAGCGCCAGCTTGCCGGCCAGCACGGGCACGGCCAGCAGGACCGACGGCAGGTCCGCGCCGTTGCCGAGACCCCACGGCAGCACGAACACATTCATGAAGATGCTGGAGAGCAGGAAGAACTTCATCCAGCTCCCCCACTTCATCAGTGCGTAAGCGCGGCCCGAGTACTCGAGCACGCGGCTTTCCTCGATCATCGAGATCTCGGTGGTGCCGCCATGGCTGTCGATGGGTATCCGGCCGTTCTCGACCAGCACGATCATGAAGAACGCGAGCAGTCCGAGTAGGTGCGTGGGCAGCACGAGCGCGTACGGCGAGCCGGCTATCGCGTGGTTCATCAGGTACGGGTTGTCGGATGCAGACACCGCGCCGACGGTGAAGAACACCAGGATCAGCGCGGGTTCGGCCATGCTGCCTATCCAGCTCGCCCTGCTGGCGCCGAGACCGCCATAAGGGCTCGCGGTGTCCAGGCCGGCCAGCGAGGTCATGAAGCTGGCGAGGGTGAGCACGAAGGCGCCGCCGATCAGGTCGGCGAGGAACGCCAGCGGCAGCGGCGCGTTGGTGAGCACCGGGACGATGACCGAGACGGTCAGGTAGCAGGCGAACGTGACGAACGGCGTGACAGCGAAGATCCAGGACGCCTGGTCACTGGTCACGCTTCCCTTGCGGAGCAGCTTCGCCAGGTCACGGTAGGGCTGCAGGACGCTCGGGCCGCGCTTGGACTCGACGACGGCCTGCGCCTTGGCGAGCACGCCGACGTACAGCGGCGCGCCGCACAACACGACCAGGCTCTGCAGAACCTGCGCCATAACAGCGGACAGCAAAAAGACCTCCACCTGGGCGGGTATCCGTGCAGGTAGAGGCCATCAGCTAAGGCGTTCCCAGCGTTACGCGAGCCTCATCGCGTTCCACTGCCCAGCATACACATCGCTAGGCCGGTTGCGGTAACCGATATGTCCGTGGCGCCGGCGGCCGTCCGCATCACCGTCACGGGCTTCAGCACAGCAAGTCACCTCGCGCTCAGCAGCAGGACGGGCACGCCGCACTCCCCCGCGGCCGCGTCGGCTACCCTGCCCAGTTTCTTGCGGCGCCCGCCGTCGCCATGCCGGCCGAGGACGAGAATGTCGAAGCCGTGCTGCACGGCGTAGCCAGCTAGCACCTGGCCAGCATCCTCTCCTCCGGTCTGCACGACCTTGACACTCGTGCGCAGCGCCGAGCCCGCAGGCTGGTCTCGGCCAATCTCTCCGAACAGTGCCTCGGCCTGCTGGCGCAGCTCGCCGCCCGGGTCGTCCTGCTCGTGGTCGTCGTCCCCGTCGTCGTGCGGCGGCCGCCGCACGATACACAGGGCTACCACGTGACCGTTGTCGCGAGATGCAACCGCGGCCGCGGCCCTGACCGCCTCGGCAGCGTCCGGCGAGCCGTCGAAACCCACGAGCACCCGACGGAACGCGCCGATGGCCGTCACGACATCCACCAGGCATGATCATCGCGCACTGCGGCCTCCAACTCGCGCGCCGGATCGCAGAGGCCATCAGCGAACGTCTTCGCGGTTAACGGCGAGCCTCATCGCCACTGGCCATTGTCACGGCCGCGTGGCGCGCTCACAAGAGCCCGTCGTGTTGACCGTGCACGCCACCGTTGCCACAATTGCTGCCGGCGAAGGGGCTCGCCCTAACGCGGCAGCCGCCGATGACAGTCCCTGTCCGCGCGATTCGGTGTGAGGTTGGCGCGTTGGCCAGGGTAAGCGAAGACGAGGTGTTGCTCCTGTGGCGCGCACTGCGTGCGCTGCGGTCGGGCAAAAGACCACCATGCGCCGCTCGGGGTAGTCCGGCGCGCAGCGACTGTCCGCTGTACGCCGACTGCCCGCGCTGGCAGGGCCAGCCTGACGACTGGCTGGCCACCCTCGACGAGACTCCAGAACAGACCGAGCGCCGCCGCTCTTCGTGGCCGTGCAGCAGGCTGCTGGACATCCTCTCGCCCGGCGTGCGCAGGATCGGCCCGTGACCTTCCTCAGCCCGACGCGCTGGGTGTCGGCGAGGCACATGCCGCTCATGTATGTACATCGCATGATCGCCGGCGCTAGCCTGTCGCGTGGCGATGGAGCTCGCCACTAACTGCCGCAGCGGCTGATGGCTCCTTGTGAGAGGAGCCACTGAGCCATGTGCCATTGCGCTGCTGCGCGCAGTCTTCCGGTTTCCGGGCTTGCTGATCCCGGGCGCGGTCCTCCCCTGCATTCGGGGTCCGCGCCTGCCAGTCAGACACACCTCAGATCGGAAGGAGACATGCATGTCACAGACCGCTACTCCAGCTGGCGAGGCGAGCCCTAACGCGGCCGCGAACGGGGCCGCTGCGCCACCCGCCGCCGTAACTGGCATGGCCGACCCGGGCGCGTGGGCGGTGACGGCGTTCGCTACCACGTCGTTCATGCTCGGCATGTACAACGCCCATCTCATCAACGCGGCCGGTGCTCCCGTGGTCATCCCGGTTGCACTGTTCTTCGGCGGCCTGATCCAGATCGTCGTCGGCATCCTGGAGGTGATGCGCGGAAACGTATTCGGCGCCGTAGTGTTCGGCACATACGGGCCGTTCTGGGTCATCTACGGAGTCCTCTTGACGCTGTATGCGACGCAGATCCCGGCCAGCGCGCTGAACAGCGCAGTCGCGCTGTTCCTTGCCATGTTCGCGGTGATCACGTTCTACTTCGTGATCGCGTCGCTGCGGACGGACATGGTTCTCGTTGCGGTGTTCGCGCTGATCTTCATCGGGCTCGTGCTGCTGGCCATCGGCGCCGGAGCGGCAAACACGGGTCTCACCGAGGCGGGCGGCTGGGTCACGCTGATCTTTGCCGTGCTCGCCTGGTATCACGCCGCCGGTGACGTGATCGGCTATACGTTCGGCAGGCGGGTGCTGCCGGTCGGCTCGCTGCGCAAGTGACAGCGGGGTCGGGGGGCACCGCCTCCAGGCGGTGCCCCCCGACTCGTCCCCGCAGAGCGCCAGCGCGTCAGCCCTGGCCGCCGGGCGGGGCTTGCCCGCCAGTGGTCCCGGCTCGCCACCGGCGCAGGAACGGCGTCCGTCCGCCCGCCGGGCGGAGGATTACCCCGTGCGCCCGTAGCAGCCGCAGCATGGTCTGCGCTGGCTGTCCCGTCAGCAGCTCGATGTGCCGGACACCGAGGCCACAAGTCACGTATAGTTCCTCGGCCAGTTCGGGGCTGACCGGGACCGGGGTTGGAAACCGAAGCCAGATCGGCCCGTCAGCCGACCGCCTGGCCACGCCGTGCCGCGCCAGCGTCTGCCGGACCAGCGCATCGGCGTACAACGCATCGACGAGCTCGATCTCGGTGGGGCCCTGGCCCGGCTCCGGCCCGCCGACACGTACCGGCAGGCCATGGTCGTGCGCGGCACGCAGGACGACTTGCCGGGAGACTCCGAGTACGCTGCCGGTTTCTGCCGCCGACAGGCCGGCCTCGACGTAGAGCTGCTCGACCACGTCCGCGGCCAGAGTCAGCCGGTCTTCCCTGTTGAGCCGCCCCTTCGTGCGCATCCGCACGCCGCGAGCACGCAGCCGGTCGCGGACGGTGCGCTGAGGTATGCCGGTCAGCGACGAGACCTCGGCGGAGGAGCATCCTGCCTCGGTATAGAGCCGGGTCATCAGATCGTCGAACGCCACACGCCTGGCGTCACGATGCCGAGGCCGGCCGGCACCGCGCGGCTTGACCGGTACGCCCGCCCGGACGAGCACCCGTGCCACCCGCTGCCTGTCCACCCCGGTCAGCGCGCCGATCTGGTAGGTGGACAAGCCCTCGCATACGTACAGGTGGCTCACGATCCCGGTCAGATCAGCTTCCGGCAGACCCGATGCCGACGCCACCGCTGCCAGCGGCTGCCCGGCATGCGGGCAGCACTCATCGCAAAATTGAGCACACACACGCCAACCTCCCGCCTCAAGGGCAGGGACCGTTGGCGGCGTTTCCGCGCTCTACGGCGGGCCCCTCCGCCGATGTCCAAAGTCTAACCGAGCGTGTGGCGGACGCCCAGGTTGCGCCGTGGCCGTCAGGTCATACCCGGGCGATCACCAGATTTCTGGCGCAACAGTTCAGGTACGAGCTCACCGAGGATCTCCTCCGCCCGCCAGTAGCTGCGGTAGCCGATCCACAGGCACCATCTGCTCGGCCGCGGCGGGATCCGGAAGCCAGTGCTGACCCACCCGCAGAACGCGGGCACGCCCTCCTGGCGAAGCTGCCGGAGCAAAGCCGGCACGATGTGTTCCTCGACGAACCCGAGCGGCACCCAGGTATCGTCCTTGAGCCCGTTGCCGCGTGGGATCCGCCGTAGCGACGCGCGCAGCGGCGCAGGACCGCCCATACTCATGGTCCTAGCCTCCCGACCGAGTACCAGGACCCATTGGCCGGGATGGCGATTAGCCGCGAGCGCGCGGCCAATCGGCGGGGTCCACCGCCAGGCGGAGCGCGGTTACGCCCGCCACGCCCTTGCTATCAGCCCCGCGGCTTCAGCGCAACATGTGGGAGGCCGTAAGACAAGCCCGGCTCTGCCGCCGCGATCTCTAGCAGCCGGTTGTACTTGGCGACGCGCTCCCCGCGCGCGGGCGCGCCTGTCTTCAGCTCGCCACTACCCGAGCCGACCGCGAGATCGGCGATGAACGTGTCGGTCGTCTCGCCGGAACGGTGCGACACGAACTGCGCGTACCGGCCGCGGCGACATGTCGCCAGGGCTTCAAGTGTCTCCGTCACCGTGCCGATCTGGTTCACCTTGATCAGCGCAGCGTTGCCGACGCCACGCTCGATGGCTTCGGCGATTATTGCCGGATTCGTGACGAAGATGTCGTCGCCCACGAGCTGGACCCGGTCACCGAGCCGACTGGTCAGCTCGACCCAGCCCTCCCAGTCGTCCTCAGCCAGCCCGTCCTCGATGAGCCAGACCGGGAAGCGGTCGACTATCTGTGCGTACCGCTCGATCATTTCCGCACTGGACAGGGCCTGCCCGGCCACGTGGTAACGGCCATCGCGACCACGGAACTCGCTGGACGCCGGATCCAGTGCGATCGCTACCCCGTCTGGGCCCGCCGCGTATCCTGCGTCGGCGATGGCGGTGACAAGTAGCTCGAGTGCCTCTTCTGGCTCACTGATCTCCGGGGCGAACCCCCCTTCGTCGCCGAGTCCGGTCGCGTAGCCCTTTCCCGCCAGCAGCGCGCGGAGCGCTGCGTACACTTCCGCGCCTGCCCGGATAGCTTCCGGCAATGACTTGGCTCCGAGCGGCGCGACCATGAATTCCTGGAAGTCCAGCGGGTTCGGTGCGTGCACTCCGCCGTTGATGACGTTGAAGTGCGGAACCGGCAGCCGCGGGGAGACGCCCGCCGGAGCGAGCCACTCCCATAGCTCGCGGCCCTGCGACCTGGCGAGAGCGCGGGCGCAGGCCATCGACGTCCCGACGACCGCGTTCGCGCCGAGCCGGGACTTACCAGGAGTGCCGTCCAGTTCGATCATTCCGGCGTCGATATCGGCCAGGTCGTGCCATGACCGCCCGGTCAGCAGTTCGGCGATCTCACCGCGGACCGCTTGGACAGCGTCGAGCACGCCGAGACCGCCGTACCTGGCAGCGTCATGATCCCTGCGTTCGACGGCCTCTCGGCTTCCGGTCGATGCGCCTGACGGGACGCCCGCTACCGCTGTCGTGCCGTCGGTGAGCGTCACCGAAACCTGGAGGGTCGGACGGCCGCGGGAGTCGAGGATCTCCAAGGCGCTCACCGCCGCGATCTCGTGACCAGCCTTGGTGCCTGTGGTGGACATCGTCATGGGGGTAGCCCTCCTCTGTCGCCAACCTGTTCTTCATCGTGGTCCTCTGCCATCCAGCGCGCGACGGACAAAGGTCCCGTGATCTATCCTGGCTAGCATCACTTGAGTTCATCCGGCGGTGGATCCCGCCGAAGCCGGGCCGCAGCCGCGGTCGGCTGTCCGCCATGGTGGCCGATGGGTCCTGCACCTCGACAGGAGGTGAGGATCTTGGCGGCTTCGGCACAACGAACTCGGACGGAACTGAGCTGGCTGACCGGCTCATGCATGGTGTTGCTGGGCGCCCTGGCGGTGTCCGCTCGCCGGTCGCCGCAGGGCTTGCTCGACAAACTGGACAGGCCGGTATCGGAACTGGTCGTCGCCTGCCGAACTGCCCGCGCGGTCAGGGCCGCGCACCTGGTAAGCGCCCTTGCCGAGCCCCAGGTCGCGGCCATGGCGGTGGCCGTGGGGTCGGCCTCGGCGCTGCGGCGCAGCTGCGCTGACCCCGGCGCCTCGGCGAGATCTACTGCCTGGTGGCAGCCGTGCCTTGTGGTGCTGACCGGGGTCGCGGTCCGCCGCGGGTTGTGCAGGGCGATAGCCCGCCAGCGACCGCCGGCCGAGTTGTGGCTGACCGATCCAGAAGGCTTCAGCCTCCCGTCCAAGCACGCATCGCTGGCAGCTTTGACCGCCGGATCGTGTGCGCGCGCATTCGGCGCTGGCCGCACTGGCAGCCATGCTGCCGCGCTGCTGGCGGCGGCCACGGTCGGGGCGAGCCGCGTCTGCCTTGGCGTGCACTGGCCCAGCGACGTGCTGGCAGGCTGGGCGTTCGCAGCGAGCTGGCTCGACCTCACGCAGTCGGCCACGAGCATGACGCAGCGAACCCTGGGCGGCTCGCGATGAGCGTTCCCGACGGCACTTTGCTGCGGTGCTCGGCCGTAGTCATCCGCGGGCGCGACGTGCTGCTGTTGCACCGCGTGGGTGGCGCGGGCGACTGGGTTCTGCCGGGCGGCACCCCGCGCGCGGGCGAGGGCATGGCGGCGTGCGCTCGCCGCGAGGTACGGGAAGAGACAGGCTTGCTCGTCGATCCCTCCCGCGTTGCCTTCGTCGTCGAGGTCCTCGGCCCGGACGGCGGACCGCGCACTGTGGACATTGTGTTCTACGCCACAGGCGTGCCACAGGCCGCCCGGCCGCGTAGTCAGGAGCCTGGTTTGCAGCCAACGTTCGTCCCACTGGACGAGATCCAGAACCTGAACTTGCGCCCGCCGCTGGCCGGCCACCTCCGCAGCACAGCACTACACGGCGGCAGGCTCTACGCACCGTACCTTGCCAACCTCTGGCGGCCATCGACCGAGCCCGGGCCATGACTCAGCAGTACCTGATCGGGGAGTTCTCGGTTCGCCTGGAGCGGCTCGAAGCCGTCGCAGCTGCGAGCGCGGCCGACGATGTCACCCGGCTGCGGCGAGCGGTCGAGGATGGGCCGGTCACCTCGCTGGCTCCGGCGGCGGCGCGCGCCCTAGCGCTGGC
>JASHTT010000490.1 GCA_030040415.1 Streptosporangiaceae bacterium
TCTACGTCCAGGTCAACGGGGTTGCGCCCGGAACGAGGTGCGTTCTGGAGGTCACTGACTCCCGCGGTCAGGAGTCCGCAGCCGCGAGCTGGACGGTCGCCGCCGGTGACGAGAGCGCCTGGTACGGCGCGTCCTCCTCGGTTCCGGTCACGGATGTTCGCGGGTTTGTTGTGACAGCGGGAACGCGCCCGCTGGTCCGGGTCAGCGTTCCCAGCCGGAAGGAAGGCCGTGGTTGACGGCCGAACCAGGCAAGGCCGCTCCGGCGTGCGGTCAGCGCGTGTGACAGGTTCCCCAGCCGGCGTTCCTGACTTTCCCGATGACGCTGGGCCGTTGCTCCGCAGGTGCGCTCGCTGCGGGTCAGAGCGACGAAACCCAGCAGTGCTGCTGGGTAGACGTAGTATCCCCAGCGACTCGCGGGAGCCAGTGCGAACACAACCGCGAGGCCGAGGGCAAGCCGCCATGCGGCTGCCTGGGTATCCGCTGGCGGCTTGCAGACAAGTGACGCCGTGACCACCAGGCCTGCAGCGCACAGCAGGCCGATCGCGGCCCACCGGCCCGCCGGTCCCATGGCGGCCAGCAGGTGGCCGGGGAGCGGGCTGTCCGCCTGCGTCTGGTACCTCGTCATGCCGAGCGGGAACAGCACCGTGTTCTGGAACAGCGCCGCAGGCGCGGTCAGTGCGGCCGGTGCCGTCGCCGCCACCAGCGCCGCGGCGGTGATGCCAGCGACTGCCGCGAGCCTGCCTGCTACCCGGGCGCCGTCCCTGGCAGCGAGCATCGCGGCGATGACCGGCACGGCCGGCCAGGCTGTGGCTTTCATGGCGCACGCCGCGCCGAGCGCTACGCCCGCGACCAACAGCGCCCGCCGTCGGCGCGTGACGGTGCAGGCGAGCGTCAGGCCGAGCAGTGCGAGCACCGGCGGATCGGTGAGCCCTGTCATGAGCGGGAGGGCCAGCACGGGTGAGCCGAAGGCGAACGCGGTATCACGCAACGCGTTGCCTGGCCGTACGAGACGGAACGCGACGGCGAGGATGGCGGCTGCCGTGACGCCCATCCAAAGCCTTGGGTTACCGACCGCACCATGCAGGCCGACTGCGGCTGGCAAGCCGAAGATCGCCATCGCAGGCTCGTACGGGTTGTAGTCCAGGACGTGCGAGATCTGATCTGCGGGCAGGTACGGCGTGCCGTGCCGCAGTAGCAAAGCTGCGGCACGGGTAACGACCGTCAGCGAACCCTCGTCGACCTTGGACACCTTGCGGCCGAACGTCACTTGCCAGGCCAATGGCGCGGCCAGTGCGCCGGCCAGGGCTATCACCAACGCGGCCTCGCGGCCTCGCGACCGCCACAACACGATGACGAGCGCGGCCAGCGCGTAACTTCCGGCAGCCCAGGCCCCCCAGATCCGCTGCACCGGCTGCTCGCAGGTGGCGAACACGGCCACGGCGAACACGGCGAACACCGCATACCAGACGACTGCATGCCCGAACTGGCTGGCTCGCGAGGCGCGTGCCGACACCGTGGGTGCCGACACGGGTGCCGAAACGGTGGGTGCCGACACGGGGGGTCCCGAAGCGGTGGATGTTGGCGATGCCGGTGCCGGCGGTGCGGGTACCGGCACCGCGGGCGTGGGCGCGGTGAGCATCGGTGCGCTGGGCTCGCGTTGGCGCGGTGACCGTCAGCGCACCAGGACGTGCATCAGTACTGCCGCGGGACCGATGCCACGACCGGGTGGTCAGCGTGGATCTTGCCCACGCCAGCCGCACCACCGGGGGAGCCGAGGCGGTTGAAGAACTCGACGTTGACCCGGTAGTAGTCCTTCAGGTGCGGGGGAACGTCACTTTCAAAGTAGATTGCCTCGACCGGGCAGACCGGCTCGCATGCTCCGCAGTCAACGCACTCGTCGGGCTGGATGTACATCATCCGCTCGCCCTCGTAGATGCAGTCGACTGGGCACTCCGCGATACAGGTCTTATCCAGCAGGTCAATGCAGGCCTGCGTGATGATGTAGGTCACTTTGGTACTCCTGCTCGGCGCGAGGCGCCGTGATCGTCGGGTACGAGACCTTGTTACTTCTTACTTCGCCGTCGACAAAAATAGGGCCACCGGTCAATTCCGGACAGCGACGGATTCCCCGTAGGGGACGACGCCCCGGTATCCCAGGCGCGCTCGGACGTTTGGGTTGCCGACCGCGGCCCGAACCCGCACGCAGGCAAACCGCACAAGGGGTTTTGCTCGGTGGACTCCCTTGGGGGTTTGCCGTCCCCTGAGGGTTATTGGTCCCTGTCCTCGCGCCGCAGTGCGGCTCTAGTCTGCCTGGTCGTGAGGAACTTACCGATCCTTGCCGCGTCCGGGGCACTCGCCAGGTCCCGGCGCGTCGCTTTCCCTTGCCGGAGAGCGCCTCGGTCGGTCAACCGACTCTGTGGCGCCTGGACCGCCGCAGCGCTCCGCTGCCTCACCCGCGCGCGGTGATACCGCGCGGCAACTGAGTGACGAGGTCCCAAGTCATCCGAAGGAGACAATGCCATGCGCAACCGATGGTTGGCAGGCGCCACTCTCGTAGTCGCGGCTGTAGCGCTCGCGGCTTGCGGGAACAGCAGCCCGAGTGATCCGCCAGCGTCGAACGCCGGGGCAAACGCCCATGCAACCGATACCGGAGCTCACTCGGTCACGATCAGGACGATGAAGACCAGCAAGGGAACCGTGCTCGTCGACGCTCAAGGGCACACCTTGTACTGGTTCGCCAAGGACACGAGCACGAAGTCGAACTGCAACGGCTCATGCGCCACGTACTGGCCGCCAGTTATAGGCAAGGTGACTGCGGGCGTGATGCTGCCGCACGGCTTCGGGACGATCAAGCGTGCGGACGGCCAGACGCAGGCGACCTACGACGGTCACCCGCTGTACACGTACGTCGGCGACACAAGAGCTGGCGAGGTGACCGGCAACGGCCTCAGCCTCTCGGGCGGTCTGTGGTGGGCGGTAACCCCATCCGGCAAGACGATCTCCGCGAAGAAGTCGCACAAGTCCAGCACGTCGTCGAGTTCCGGTGGCGGTGGCAGCGGCGGCGGTGGCGGCGGCTGGTAAAGGCCTGAGCCGGATCACCGGACAGCACGTTGCTTAGTTCCGTTACTCCGCTGTGCCTGCAGCTGGCGTGCAGGCGCAGCGGAGTGCTGCTGCAGCGTGCCAAGCGCCGAGGAGTTCGCGTCTTCCGAGAGCCTGGCCAAGACGAAGCCGATGAAGTGGTCGGTGGTCCGGCCGGAAACGCGTTGGCGACCGGCTCGTGTTTGAAAGTCCGCAAGCTGGTCAGTTGTACCCCCCAAGGGTTTCTCGTCCCCGCAGAGATTTTCGTCCCTGTGCGGAACGTGCTCGGAGGATCTAACTTGTGGCACGTAGCAAAGCTGTCTCGATCTCCAGCCTGCGCTGAGACCGTCTCCCGGCCTTGGCGCCTAACGTCGGAGGCCCTGTGGTCGCTAAGCACCGGAGGTCTGAAACGGAGCGGGCGCTGGCGTCAGTTGGCGCGCCAGTTAACACGTTTGACTTCGACCAGAAGCCAGGCGAGTACGACCGCCGCCGTGTCGGCGGGCCCGTGGCCGTCCAGATGAGAGCCGGGCTCGCGAGAAGAGGCGACAGCGGGAGCTACGCTGCTCCAAGCCGTTACGACGACGGTTACTACGGTCCCGCAGACGACCGCGGCTGGGGGGAGCCACCCCGGGGACAGTCCTGGCAGGAGTGGCAGGACTGGCAGGACTGGGAACAGGCTCCCTCGCTGTACCCGGATCATCCGTCGGCGCCGGTACCGCGGATACAGATTGCACCCGACCATCCGTCGCGGCCCATGTCGTCGCCTCGAGCATCCACTGCGCCACCCGGCTACCAGCGGCCGGTCGGCCCGGGCTGGCAGGAAACCACCTACTACCGCCGCGAGACAGGTCCGCTGCGACCACGCCAGGAACCCGCCGTCGGGCGGTTCCAGAACCAGCGGTCGGAGGACGGCGATTCGCTCTGGACGGCCGTGCAGGTCCTCTCGCTGGCCGACGGCCAGGCCGCCCAGATCGCGCAGGAGGCGGAAGACTACGCGGCCTCGATACGCGAAGCGGCGGAACGCGAGGCTGCAGCGATAACCCAGCAGGCGACCAACCGGGCTGATGCGATAACCCAGCAGGCGACCAACCGGGCCGATGCGATAACCCAGCAGGCGGCCGACCAGGCAGCCGCGATCCGCGGTGCCGCAGAGCGGGAAGCGTCCGAGCTGCTGGCCCGGCTTGACACTATGTCCGGCGAACTCGGCCGGGTGGCCGCGTACGTCGCCGAGAGCCTTACCGCTCCCGCCGCGCTTGCGACCGCTCCGCCGCTCCCCGACGTCTTGCCAGAACTCCCGGGAACCGGACCATCCCTGCCGGACGCCGAACCGGCCGGACCAGACACCAGGCCATCGGGGCCGCACGCCAGACCCGCCAGGCCGGAGACAGCCAGGCCGAAGACCGCGAGGCCCGAGACCGCCAGGCCAGGCACCGGGCGTGCCGCGCCCGACACGCGGCCGAGCAGGCCGGACAGCGGGCGTGCCGCGCCGGACACTAGGCCAAGCAGGCCGGGTACCGGGCCGGCAGGACCGAGGACAACGCCGACGGGCGAGCCGCAGAAGGGAACCAGGCAGGCCAGGGCCATGCGCATCGCGACGGCCGGTACCGCGGCACTGCTGTCGGTCGCCGTCAT
>JASHTT010000491.1 GCA_030040415.1 Streptosporangiaceae bacterium
AGTTCAGCAAGGCCGCTTACCGGCGGCCGTACACGACTGGCGGGCAGTCAGTGGCCGACGGCGGTGGACGGGTCACTGAGCTGATGGCCAAGCCACTGCTCAACTTCTTCTACCCCGAGCTGACCGGGTTCGTGCAGCCGCTGGCCGGCGAGTTTGCGGCCAGCGCCGAGCTGTTCCGGTCGATCCCGTTCCTCACCGGGTACGGCGTAGAACTCGGCGTCCTCATCGACGTGCTGACCGCCGTGGGCCTGTCCGCGCTCGCGCAGGTGGACATCGGCTCCCGGCAGAACCGGCACCAGCCGCTGCAGGACCTGGCCAGGATGAGCTCGACAGTGCTGCGCGCGATGGCCCGCAGGGCACAACTGCCGGAGCGCGAGCTGACAGATGCGGGCGCGCCCGGCGTCTGGGCGCTGCGCTCTCCGGAGATCTACCTGCACGCCGTGGCCACGCCCGACGGCCTGCGTCTCGACGAGCACCTCAACCCGCTGCTCGAGCGACCGCCCATGGCACAGGTGCTCACTGGCGAGCAGTCTGCGTGGGCGCCACTGCCCAGGCGACCCGCCGAAGAGGGCGTCACGTTCTAGCGCTATAAGCGCTATAAAGGCGCTTACGCGGGCGACGGAACGGCCGGCACCGTTGGCTGCTCCTGCCGCGCCGGGAGGTGGGCAGTGCGAGAGAACTTCGCCACGCTGCTGGAGGCCGTCGCGGACGTCCGCGCGGACCGGATCGTGGTCAGCCATGGCGAGCGCAGCCTCACCTGGCGGCAGCTTGACGAGCGGGCGGCACGGCTCGCCGCGTTCCTGGCCGGGCGCGGTATCGGGCACGAGGACCGGGTGGCGATCGCGCTCTACAACGGCCCCGAGTACCTGGAAAGCGTGTTCGCGGTGCTCAAGCTGCGGGCAATACCGGTCAACGTCAATTACCGCTACCGCCCGGCGGAGATGCGGCACGTGTTCGACGACGCGCAGGTCGCAGCGGTTCTGTTCGACGCGGCGCTGGCCGAGCGCGTCGTGCAGGCCTGCGAGGCGCAGGACGCGGCGCGGACCACGACCGTGCACACGCTGGTACAGGTGGGCATGGCTCCGCCCGGCGAGGCTCCGGCGGAGGGCGGCGGTGCCGGGGCCTGGCCGGTGACGGCCTACGAGGAGGCCATCCAGGCAACCGGGCCGCTGCCCCGCAGCAAACGGGGCGTGGATCACTGGCTGATGTATACCGGCGGCACGACCGGTCAGCCGAAGGGCGTCCTGGTGACGCACGCCTGGCTGTATCCGGTGGCGGCCGCCAACGGCTTCCTGCTGATCGGCGAGGCCATCCCCGATTCCCTGGCCGACCTGCGGGCGACGACGCGACGGCTGACAGCCGAGCGCGGCGACGCGCTGATCTGCCTGCCGGTACCGCCGCTCATGCACGCCACCGGCATGTACACCTCGCTCGGGGCGCTGCTGGCCAGCGGCCGCGTTGTCTACCTGACGTCGCGTTCGTATGACGCCGACGAGCTAGCGGCCACGGTCGCCGCGCACCGGGCGGACACCGTATCAATTGTCGGCGACGTTTTCGCCCGGCCGCTGGCGGATGCCTTGGACGCCGCGGCATCGCGCGGCCTGCCCTACGACGTGTCCAGCCTGCGACGCATCCTGAGCGTGGGCGTGACGTGGAGCGCGGACGTGAAGCGCCGCCTGCTGGCGCACGGCGACTTTGTCTGCCGCGACCTCGTCGCCGCTTCGGAGGGCGGCCCGTTCGCGGTCAACGAGACCAGGCGCGGCGACGACGTTGTCACTTCCCGCTTCACGCTGATTCCCGGCGCGCGGGTTATCGACGAGGCGGGGAACGACGTGATACCGGGTTCGGGTCAGGTTGGCATGCTGGCCGCACCCGCCGACAACGAGATCGCCTACCTCGGCGACTCGGCGAAGACCGCGCAGACGTTCCGGACGTTCGGCGGCCGCAGGTGGGTGGTCACCGGCGACCTGGCCTGCGTCGAGCCGGACGGGTCGGTCACGTTCCGCGGTCGTGGTAGCCGCGTCATCAACACCGGCGGCGAGAAGGTGTTCGCCGAAGAGGTCGAGCAGGTGCTGATCGAGCATCCGGGCGTCCGAGATGCGCTGGTGGTGGGGCTGCCCGACGAGCGGTTCGGGCATCGGGTAACCGCCGTCGTGGCCCCGGTTGCCGACGGCGAAGTGACTTCCGACGCGCTGGTCGCTCACGTCGCGCAGCGGCTCGCCGACTACAAGAAGCCACGCACCGTCGTGTTTGTCCCGGAGATCCGGCGCAGCCCCTCCGGCAAGGCGGACTTGGCCTGGGCTTACGAAGCTGCGGTGCGGGTCGGCGGCCAGGCCGCGTCAGGCTGAGCATCCCCGGCGCTGAAGGGTCCCGCTTAGGACGCTGGCCGCGGCCTAAGCGCGCGGTTCGGTAAACGACGGCGCTGATTCTGCGTGTCGGGCTGACCCGAGTGGTAGCGTTCCGTGTTCGACAGACGACTCTAAGTAGCTGATCATTTGCCGCAATCGATCTACGGGGGACTAGGTGAGTTTCGTGCGCTGGCCGGCCGGATTTGCGCAGGGCGCTAACAGCATGCGCCGGACTTCGGCCAGGTTGCTGCCTGGATCATGGCCGCGCGCCGGGCAGTGGCGGCGCAAGAGCCACCACCCTCGGCATGCACGTACGAAAGGCCCCGCGGAGATCGGAAGCACCGGGATCGGAAGCACCGGGATCCGAAGCACCGGGGCCCGGATCTCACCCGGCCGCATCCGCCTGCTCCAGCCAGCGCTCGAACGCTTGCGCAAGGTTCGGGCCGACACTCCGATCGACATCATCGACTAGGCGCCGGCGAGCGCCCGAAGGAAAGGCAATGGCCATGTCCGCTCGTCTCAGGGCCGGCTTAACCGCAGCAGCGGCCCTCG
>JASHTT010000492.1 GCA_030040415.1 Streptosporangiaceae bacterium
GCGGTGCCGACGCCTCCGCAGGCACGATCAAGTCCGGCGGTGCCACCAGGCGCGCGGCAAAGATGGTTGCCCTGGACGTGGATCACCCGGACGTCGTGGAGTTCATCGAGACCAAGGCGCGCGAGGAAGAGAAGATCCGGGTGCTGCGCGACGCCGGGTTCGACATGGACCTCGGCGGCAAGGACATCGCGAGTGTCCAGTACCAGAACGCGAACAACTCAGTCCGCGTCTCTGATGAGTTCATGCGCGCGGTGGAGTCAGGCGGCTCGTTCGACCTGGTGGCCCGGCTGACCGGGGAGCGGATCGAGACGGTCAAGGCCCGGGACCTGTTCGGCAAGATGGCCAAGGCCGCCTGGGAGTGCGCCGACCCGGGCATCCAGTACGACAGCACGATCAACGACTGGCACACGTGCCCGGAGTCCGGGCGGATCACGGCGAGCAACCCGTGCTTCCCCGCAGATCAGCGTGTGGTCACCGATGGCGGCCTCGTCCGGATCGGTGACCTGGTCGCGCGGGCCGCCGCGGGCGAGACCTTCGCGGTGTACACCAACGACGTGACCGCGGAGACCGACCCGGCTGACCGCGTCGTCGCGACCAGTCCGAGTCGCTACCTGGTCACGGGGCGGAACGAGATAGTCGAGCTGAGGTTCTCCGACGGCTCGCGGCTCCGGTGTACTCCGGGGCACCGAGTCTGGACGGCTAATCGTGGCTGGGTCCACGCCGACGAACTCGGCAAGGAGGACCGCGTCGTCAAGTCGCTGCAGCACGCGGCGCGGGCGTCGGCGGACTCGCGTATTCCGGCTGCCGCGCTGGCTGCTGGCAACGCCGCGAGGTCTGTCAAGGTGACCGTCTTGCCGGAGAAGTGGGACGAGGAACTCGGCCACTACCTCGGCTGGCTGGTCGGCGACGGCTGCGTGACTGATCAGAACGCTGTCACCATCTACGGCAGCGAAGACGACCGCGCCGAGGCGATGGCGAGGCACGCCGAGTTCCTCACCCAGATCACCGGCTTCGCGGCCAAGCCGAGCGTCCAGCCCAACGGGACCGTTCAGCTGCGGGTGACCAGGGATCCCTTTATCGCGTTCGTCCGCGCCCTCGGGGTTTCCTCCGGCCGTGCGGCCGACAAGCACGTGCCCGAGGCGATCTTCCAGGCGCCGCAGGAGGCGCTCGTCGGCTTCCTGCAAGGCCTGTTCGACGCTGACGGTTGCGTCGTGAGTCAGGAGGCGGACGGCACGCGGTACGTCGGTCTCGGCAGCCGATCTGAGGAGTTGCTGCTGGGGGTCCAAGAGCTGCTTGCTTCGCTGGGGATGTCGAGCCACATCTACAAGACCGGCGTCAAGAGCGACAGCTTCCGTTACACGCGCAGGGACGGCTCGTCAGTAAGCTACGGCTCCGACGGTCCGAGCTTCGACCTGCGGATCACTGGCCGGTCGCTGCGCGAGTTCGGCGCGCGGATCGGCTTCAGCCTGTCGGCCAAGCAGCGCAAGCTGCTGACGGTCATCGCGTCAACCCGGTTCTACAACACCGATGAGACGATCCGGCTGGTCTCTCGGGAGTCCCGTGGTTTCGAGACTACCTACAACCTGACCGAGCCGCGCAATCACTCCTACATCGTCGGCGGTGTGGTGGTGGCGAATTGCTCGGAGTACGTCCACCTGGACAACTCCTCCTGCAACCTCGCCAGCATCAACCTGCTCAAGTTCCTCCGCGACGACGACACGTTCGACGTGGAGAAGTTCGAGAAGCTGACTGAGCTGATCATCACGGCGATGGACATCTCCATCTGCTTCGCAGACTTCCCGACCGAGAAGATCACCGCCGTGACCAGGGCGTACCGCCAGCTCGGCATCGGCTACGCCAACCTGGGCGCGCTGCTCATGGCGACCGGCCATGCCTACGACTCCGAGGGCGGCCGGGCGATCGCAGCCGCTATCACGTCGCTGATGACCGGCACCGCCTACAAGCGCTCGGCCGAGCTGGCGGCAGTGGTCGGCCCGTACGACGGCTACTCACGGAACGCAGAGCCGCATAAGCGGGTCATGCGCAAGCACGCCGACGCCAGCAAGCAGATGAGGACGCTCGGCGGAATGGACGCTGCCATCAAGACGGCCGCCGACAAGGCCTGGCAGCAGTGCGTGAAGCTCGGGGAGCGCAACGGATACAGGAACGCTCAGGCGAGCCTGCTAGCGCCGACAGGCTGCCTGACCGGCGAGACCCTCGTCACGACAGATCGCGGCCTGACGCGACTGTCGTCCTTGGGTGACCCGTACGGTGACAAGTGGCAGCACACAGAGCTGATCGTGTCAACCGACGAGGGCCCGCGTTCTGCAACCCGATTCTTCGTCAATGGCGAGGAGCCGACTCGCCGGATCCTGAGCGAAGGCGGCTACACCATCCAGGGCACGGTGACGCATCGGGTCAAGGTGGTCGATCGCGACTCGGGCGACTGGGTGTGGAAGCGGCTCGCCGACGTAGTGGCCGGTGACGTGGTGCCTGTCCAACTCGGCACCATGGTTGGCGATCCCCGTGCGGTCCCGCTCCCCGTCCTAGATCAGGCCTACTACACCGACGACCGGGCAGTCCGTGTTCCGGACGTCGTCACGGCAGACCTGGCCGAACTAGTTGGCTACTTCATGGGCGACGGCAGTCTGCACGCGAAGGGCATCCGGCTGTGCGTCGCCGACACCGACCTCGACGTGCTCGCACGCCTGCAAGTTCTCAGCAAGGACTTGTTCGGCCTCGAGCCAGCTGTCCGGCAAGAGACCGGGTACTACGAGGTAACTCTCCAATCGGTTCGTCTCGCCCGCTGGTGGCAAGCTGCCGGTTTCGCCAAGCGGCTCCCCGGCGAAGGTCACGCCGGCAAGGGCTGGACTCCGCACGTGCCGGCGGCGGTCCTGGAATGCAATGACGCGGTGGTTTACGCCGCGTTCATGCGTGGCCTGTTCGAGGCGGATGGAACCGTCCTGACCGGTGTGCCCAGCTTCTCGACCGCTGACGAGGGCTTTGCCGCCGAGGTTAGGACCGTCGCACTCGCGCTGGGGCTGGCGACGACCACCCGGCAGACGACCAGTGGCTGGGGTGGCCCAGTATTCCAAGTCCGGCTCCGGGACGTTGATCACGCTTTGCGGTTCGATGAGCTGGTCGGATTCATCGGCAAGCGCAAGAACGAGCTGATGACATTCCTGGACCCGTCGACGTCGGCCGACAAGGATTACATCTACTTGCCGAGACCGGTTTGGAATGAGCTCGTTCCGGATGGTCACCCAAACCGGAGCGCTGTGCTCCAGTCCGTCTGTAAGTCCCACGGTGTGCCGCGAATGCTTGCAGAGCGCATCTTCGAGGAGACGATGGACCAGCGGCTTGAGGTCGCGCTGGGTTACCTCTTCGAGCGTGTCACGAGCAACGAGGACGGTGGAGTCCAGCCAACGTACGACCTGTCAGTTCCGGACAACGTGACGTACGTGGCCAACGGGCTGGTGAGCCACAACACCATCGGATTCATGATGGACTGCGACACCACTGGCATCGAGCCGGACCTGGCGCTGAAGAAGTTCAAGAAACTGGTGGGCGGCGGCTCAATGGAGATCGTCAACCAGACCGTGCCACGGGCGCTAAAGAACCTCCGCTATCAGCCGGAGCAGGCCGAGGCGATCATCGAGTACATCGGCGAGCACGGGCACGTGGTGGATGCGCCTGGCCTGCGACCGGAGCACTACAAGGTTTTCGACTGTGCGATGGGTGAGCGCGCCATCAGCCCGATGGGTCACGTGCGGATGATCGCGGCCGTCCAGCCGCTGCTCAGCGGGTCGGTGTCGAAGACCGTGAACATGCCTGAGAGCGCGACTGTCGAGGACATCGAGAAGATCTACTTCGAGGGCTGGAAGCTCGGCCTCAAGGCGCTCGCCATCTACCGGGACAACTGCAAGGTCGGCCAGCCGCTCTCGATCGCGAAGAAGAAGTCCGAAGAAGCGCCCGCTCCGGCGTCCCCGCACGAGGTCAGGCCGGTCCGACGCAGGCTGCCGAAGCAGCGCGCAGCGATGGTAACGCGGTTCTCGGTGGCCGGCGCCGAGGGATACATGACCGCGTCGAGCTACCCGGACGACGGCATCGGCGAGGTGTTCCTCAAGCTCGGCAAGCAGGGCTCGACGCTGGCGGGCGTGATGGACGCGTTCTCGATGGCGATCTCGGTGGGACTGCAGTACGGCATTCCGCTGGAGTCCTACGTCGGGAAGTTCACCAACATGCGGTTCGAGCCGGCCGGCGTCACCGATGACCCGGACATCCGGATGTCCAGTTCGGTGATGGACTACATCTTCCGCCGCCTGGCGCTGGATCACCTGTCCTACGACCAGCGGGCGGAGCTTGGCATCCTCACAACAGAGGAGCGCACGGCGCAGCTCAATGGCGAAGACCCCGGGGCGGCTGCCGATGAGCTCGACCCGGAGGAATTGGCGCAGTCGGCAGCCGTCGAGCGTGTGCAGCGTGCCAGGCCGGAGGCGGCTGAGCCACCGGCGGTCAGGTCGGCGACGGCGCCTAATGCCGGGACGAGCACGACCGAACTGGTCGAGTCACAGCAGGGCCGGGTCGCGGACGCCCCGCTGTGCCTGACCTGCGGCACGAAGATGCGGCCAGCCGGCAGCTGCTACGTCTGCGAAGGCTGTGGCTCGACCAGCGGCTGCAGCTAAAACGGGCGTCGTTCGTCGAAGTTCTCCCAGCTCAGGCGGGGCGCAGCCGGTCCGGCTGCGCCCCGCCTGAGCGGCCACTGCACGTCTCGCGTTGCATCAGACGCAACGTGCACCTCCCGAGTTCAGTTACGGCCTGAAACCAGCTAATTAACCTGCCAAACATACTAATCTGGCGTCAGATTAGGTCGTTTAGGCCGCCCGTTCGCCTCGGCGTCCCTTCGAGCGGGTCGTGGAACCTCGTCGTGATTCCGGGTGGTTCCGTGAGTGTCTCGACTCGTGTGCTCCCGCGCAGCCTGAGCGCACCAACCCATCGAGGTGGCATGGCATCGCACCCAGATGGCGCTACCGTGCCATCTGGGTGCGATGCCACCACGATTGATGTGCCCTCGACCCTAATGCGAGCGGCGAAGGCACGCGCCGCCGAAGAAGGCGAGAGCCTGAAAGATCTTGTCAACCGGGCCATAGCGCGCGAGGTAGGACTTCCCGCCACGCCAAAGGGGAAGGCGGGGCGCGTGACGCCGCCGCTGATCGCGCGCGACGGCACGCCGAATGTTCTGGTAACCAATGACGTGATCGCGGCTGCTGTCGATGCTGAGAATGGTGGGAGGTTCGCAGCCGAATGAAGCTGGTCGATGTTGGCTCCCGGGCCACGATGCGCCTCCGGCTTGAGCCGGTCGGCCCCTGCAACGCTGCTGACCTGTGGCTCGTGCACACCGACGACGAGGTGTCGTACTGGTACGGCAACCAGAAGCCAAGCCTGGAGCAAGCGAAGCAGTGGGCGACGTTCATGAGTGACTCGTGGCGTTTCCACGGCGTCCACAAGTGGATCGCGTACTCCCGCACAAGCGGCGAGGTTGTCGGTCGCGGCGGATTGTCGCGCACGCCGGTCGACGACGACTGGGGCCAGCTCTACGCATTCCTTCCGGCGGAGCCGTGGGTCCGCGTCGCGCATGAGAGTCCCCGGCCCTTCGTCGCTCACGCAAACTGGCTCGAGATCGGATGGGCGTTGCGGCGCGAGTTCTGGGGACATGGCTACGCCTCGGAAATCGGCAGGGCCGGACTGGAGTTCGCGTTCGACGT
>JASHTT010000493.1 GCA_030040415.1 Streptosporangiaceae bacterium
ACCGGGGGCGGAGCCAGCCGGCGGGCTAGCGGGCCCCGTGGCCGGCGAACTGGCGGGTCCGGGCGCCAACGCGCGCGCCGCTTCCTGGCCCGCGGCCTCGGGGTATCCATAGCGGCCGCCCCGCAACAGCGAGGCGAGCCCGGCAATCACTGCCAGCCCAGCCGCGACGGCGAATACCACGGTGAGGCCGTCATGTACGGGCCCGGCTATCAGGCTCGGGAAGAACTCGCGCCCGGTCAGCACGCGCCGCGCCGCGGCGGGCAACGTGGATAGCACGCCAGCCGACGCCAGCAAGTGCTGCACCGGGTTGACCCCGAGAACGGAGGCGAACAGCGACGAGACCGGAGGCAGCGTAGCGATCTGGTGGGCCACCGAGTGCGGCACGCCGTGCCGTGTCAGGCCGCGGGTCATGGTCGCCGGGAGGCTGCTCGCGAGGCCAGCGATCATCAGCGAGAAGAACACGCCGATCGACAGGGCCGTGCCGGAGTTCTGGAACGTCGAGCGCATCCCGGACGCGGCGCCGCGGTGCCTGGCCGGGACACTGCCCATGATGGAGGAGGAGTTCGGCGCGGCGAACATCCCGCTGCCGATCCCGTTGAGCGCAATGAGCAGGGCGAACGCCCAGTAGGGGAACTCGATGGGGAGCAGCAGCAGGCCGACGAAGCTAGCGCCGAACACCGCCATTCCGGCCGTGGCGATGCCGCGCGAGCCGAACTTGTCGGACATGATCCCGGAGGTGGGCCCGGACACCAGGAAGCCGGCGGTCAGCGGGAGCAGGAAGATTCCCGCCCAGAGCGGGGTCTGGCTGAAGTTGTAGCCGTGCAGCGGCAGCCAGATGCCCTGCAGCCAGATGATCAGCATGAACTGGAGCCCGCCCCGGGCGATCGCGACGACTAGGCCGGCCACGCTGCCGGCCGTGAACGCCCGGATGCGGAACAGGCTGAGCTGGAACATCGGCTCGGCGACCCTGCTCTCGATCAGCGCGAACGCGACCAGCAGCAGCACACCGCCGGCCAGCAGCCCGACGACGACGGGGTTCTCCCAGCCCATGCTGTGGTGGCGGTAGGGCTGAATGCCCACCGTTATGCCGATCAGCACGCCGCCGAGGCCGACGGCGAACGTGACGTTGCCCCACCAGTCGATGCGACCACGATGCCGCTCGCCCTTTTCCCTGAGCTTCCAGTAGGCCCACAGCGTCCCGTAAATGCCCACCGGCACGTTGACCCAGAACACCGCGCGCCAGTCCCAGGCTGCCAGCAAGCCGCCAGCGACCAGGCCGATGAACTGGCCTGCCAGGCCCGCGATCTGGTTGGTGCCGAGCGCGAAGCCACGCTGATCAGCTGGGAAGGCGTCGGTCAGGATCGCCGCCGAGTTAGCCATCAGCATGGAGCCGCCCGTCGCCTGCAGCAGCCGCCAGCCAATCAGCCACAACGCACCGTGCCCGCCCTGGAACGGGTCGAATGACAGCAGCACCGAGGCGGCCGTGAAGACGACGAAGCCTGCGTTGTAGATCCTGACCCGGCCGTACATGTCGCCGAGGCGGCCGAGGGTGACCACCAGGACTGCCTGGACGAGGCGATAGCCCATGATCATCCAGAGCAGGTAGAAGATGTTGCCCGGTGCCAGCGGGTCCAGGTGGATGCCGCGGAAGATGGCGGGCATGGCGATGATGACGATCGAGCCGTCCAGGGTGGCCATGAACATGGACGCTGTCGTGTTGGCCAGCGCGACCCACTTGTACCGGTCGTCCGGCGGAGCGATTCCGCTGGCCGTACGGTCCCTGCGGCTCGTCATCAGATGCTGTGCGCCAGTCGCTCGAGCAGCGGTGCCGCCGCCATCAGCTGGTCAAGCTCGGACTGGGTGAAGTCCGCCGCCAGGGCGCGTGCCAGCTGCGCCGTGCGGGCGTCGCGCTTGCTGCGCAACGCCGCCGCGCCTGCCGCGGTGAGCGACATCACCACGCGCCTGCCGTCCGATGGGTCGGCCCGGCGCTCGACGAGGCCACGCGCTTGCAGCCCCGCCAGCGTCGCGCCCATCGACTGCGGGCTGATCTGCTCGATCCTGGCGAGCGCGCTCGACGTGGCGGGCCCGCTGCGCTCCAGCCGGGCGAGCGCTGCGCTTTCTGGCAGGGACAGCTCACCGGGCGGCCGCACCTGGCGCATCCGCCGGTACAGCATGCCGACACTGACGCGCAGCGCGGCCGCAACTTCCGTGGCGTCAGTTTTCACGGGCATCTACTAAGGCTATGCTGATAAGGCTGGCCTTAGCAATTCGCGAGATGACCGGGAACGACACGGCCTGGGCCACCCCGCTCGCATGGCCGCGGCACCAGGAGCCGGAGACGAGACGTCAGGCCACTGCGCGGCCGGCAGCGCGGCCCGCTGTCCGGCCAGAGAACAGGCAGCCGCCAAGGAAGGTGCCCTCGAGCGCGCGATAGCCGTGCATGCCGCCGCCGCCGAAGCCGGCCACCTCGCCCGCCGCGTACAAGCCGGGGATCGGCTGCCCGTCGGCGTTGAGCACCTGCCCGTCCAGGTTGGTGTGCAGGCCGCCGAGGGATTTGCGGGTCAGGATGTGCAGCCGCACCGCGATCAGCGGTCCGGCAGCCGGGTCGAGGAACCGGTGCGGCCTGGCCACCCTGACCAGCCGGTCGCCGAGATACCGGCGAGCGCCGTGCACGGCGGTGAGCTGCAGGTCCTTGGTGTACGGGTTGGCGACCTCGCGGTCCCGCGCCCGCACCAGGCCGGTCAGGTCGCCCTCGTCGATCAGGCGGTCACCGGTCAGCTTGTTCATGCCGGCGACAAGGGCCGGCAGGTCGTCGCGGACAACGAAGTCTGCCCCGTGCCGCATGAACGCGGCGACCGGCCCAGGCGGTCCGGGCCGGACCCGCTGAAGAACCCCGGCGATGCTCTTGCCGGTGAGGTCGGGATTCTGCTCCGAGCCTGACAGCGCAAACTCCCGCTCGATGATCTTGCGCGTCAGCACGAACCAGGTGTAGTCGTATCCCGTCGTCATGATGTGCTCGAGCGTGCCCAGCGTGTCGAAGCCCGGGAACAGCGGCGCCGGCAGCGGGCGGCCGCGCGCATCCAGCCACATCGATGACGGCCCGGGCAGGATCCTGATGCCGTGGGCCGGCCAGATCGGATTCCAGTTGACGATGCCCTCGGTGTAGTGCCACATCCGGTCCAGGTTGATCACCGAGGCGCCGGCCGTCTCGGCGATACCCAGCATCCGGCCGTCCACGTGCTCCGGCACGCCGGAGAGCAGGTGTGCCGGCGGCTCGCCCATCCGGGCCGGCCAGTACTTGCGCACCAGGTCGTGGTTTCCGCCGATGCCGCCGGAGGTGACGATCACGGCCTGCGCGTGCAGCTCGAATTCGCCGGCCATCTCCCGCGAGCTCGGCCGGCCCCTGCGCACCGCCGACGGCGCCAGGACGCTGCCGCGCACCCCGTCGACAGTGCCCGCCGTGCTCGTCAGCCCGTCCACCCGGTGCCGGAACCGCAGCTCGACAAGGCCAGCGTCGGCGGCGGCACGCACCTCTCGCTCGAACGGCGCGACCACACCTGGCCCGGTGCCCCAGGTGATGTGGAACCGGGGCACCGAGTTCCCGTGCCCCGTCGCGCCGTAGCCGCCGCGCTCGGCCCAGCCGACCACCGGGAAGAACCGCACCCCCTTGGCATGCAGCCAGGCCCGCTTCTCGCCCGCCGCGAAGTCCACATAAGCCTTCGCCCAGCGCCTCGGCCAGTCGTCCTCAGGCCGGTCGAACCCGGCGCTGCCCAGCCAGTCCTGCCACGCAAGATCCGGGCTGTCCCGGATGCCCATCCGCCGCTGCTCGGGCGACGCGACGAAGAACAACCCGCCGAACGACCAGAACGCCTGGCCGCCAAGCGACGCCTCGGGTTCCTGATCCAGCAGGATCACCCGGCGCCCGGCCGTCGCCAGTTCGGCGGCGGCCACAAGCCCGGCGAGTCCGGCCCCGACCACGATCACGTCCGCGTCCTGGCTCATGCAGTGCGCCTCCGGTGTCCCGTTCCCCGCCTATGCTGCCCAGGTGAGCACGCGCGCGGCTCGCCGGGGTCGGACAGCCGACCCCTTGGGTCGGTGGCAGCCATTGAGCCCGGCTGAGGTCGCCGAGGTCTTCGGCGGCTGCCGGGCCCCGTGGTGGATCGCCGGCGGCTACGCAATCGAGCTGGCGGCCGGCCGGCCGCTTCGCTCCCACGGCGACATCGACGTCCTGCTGCTCAGGCGTGATCAGCTGGCCATCCAGCGGGCGCTGCCTGGCTGGCAGTGGCACGCGGCTGACCCGCCAGGCAGCCTGCGCCCATGGCGTCCGGCCGAGCAGTTGCCGGACGGCGTGCACGATATCTGGTGCCGCCCTGGCCCGGACGAGCCGTGGCAAGTCCAGTTCATGCTCGACGAATCCGCCGACGGCGACTGGGTGTCCCGCCGGGATGCGCGAGTCAGGCGGCCCATCGCCAGTCTCGGCTTCGTCACCGCCGCAGGCATCCCCTGCCTGGCACCGGAGATCCAGTTGTTCTACAAGGCCAAGGGCATGCGGGCTAAAGATGAGACTGACTTCACCGCGGCACTGCCGCTGCTGACCCCGCGCCAGCGCGAGTGGCTCGGCGACGCGCTCAGCGTCGCCTACGGTCCGCACCATCCTTGGCACGCGCGGCTGCTAGCCGCTGCCGGGCCGGTTAGCCGATCGTGAAGTCCGAGCGCCGGAAGTGCCTTGTCCGGCGGCGGAATTCGAACGTGAACCCGGGCCATAGCGTCAGGTTGCGGCCCTGGCTGTCCAGATACCAGCTCGAACAGCCCGATCCCCACACCGTGCGCGGGAGCTTCCGCTGCAGCTCGGCGTTGTACTTGGCGGCAACCTTGCGGCGGACCTCGCACGGCCCGCCGCCTGCCGCGTCGATGGTGGCGATGCCGTCGGTGATGTAGCGCAGCTGGCTCTCGATCATGAACACCATGGACGTATGGCCGAGGCCGGTGTTCGCGCCGGTCAGGTGGAAGTAATTCGGGAAACCGGGCACGACGGTGCCGAGGTAGGTCTCGCCGAACGCGTCGGCAAGGGTGCGGCCGCCGACGCCGGCAATCTTGCCGAGCATCGGGTTGTCGGTGACGTGGAATCCGGTGGCGAGTATGACGGTGTCCACCGGGTGCTCGGTGCCGTCGGCGGTCAGCACGGCATGCGGCCGGAACTCGATGATCTTCTCGGTGACCAGGCTCACGTTCGGCTTCGCGACGGCCGGATAGAAGTCGTTCGATGGCAGCACGCGCTTGCAGCCCATGTCGTAGTCCGGCGTGAGCTGCTCGCGCAGCACGGGATCCGACACGGCGGCCTCCATGTGCCGCCGCCAGACCGCCTCGGCCCGCTTGAGGATCTTCGGGTTCTGCACGAACCCGATCGCGAGGAACTCGCGCATCCAGTAGATCGCCAGCCGGGACGCACGCTGCGTCAGCGGCAGCGCGCGGTACAGCGCACGGGTGCGGCTGGCCACCGGCCTGTTGTTGTGCGGCACCACGAAAGCAGCAGTGCGCTGGAATAGCGTCAGGTGCTCGGCCTCTGGCTGGATCGCCGGCACGATCTGGATCGCGGAGGCGCCAGTGCCGACGACCGCGACCCTGCGCCCGGCTGGCTGCCAGGTGTTGTCCCACCGAGCCGAATGCATGATCGTTCCCTCGAATGACTCGACGCCAGGGATGTCCGGCAGCGACGGCTCGACCAGCGCGCCCACTCCGGCGATCAGGTACCTGGCCTGAAACTCGCCCTCCGACGTGCTGACGTGCCAGCTCGCCGACGGCGCGTCCCAGTGCGCCTGCGTCACCTCGTGGCCGAACCGGAAGTACCGGGC
>JASHTT010000494.1 GCA_030040415.1 Streptosporangiaceae bacterium
CAGTAGGGAAAGTAGGTTTAACTGCCGCTGATGCCCCGTCGACGACGCTGGTCTGCGGCGCAGGCCCTGCCATGGGATTTCACTCGCATGGCAGGGCCTGCTCATGTCATTGCCGGCTAGCTCACCTTTCCGCAGGTGGAGATCGGCAGGAAACCGTAGTCCTCGATGACAGGCGCGTAGGTCTTTGTGCAGAACACGCCGGTCGGACCGAAGAACTTGGCCAGCTGCGCTGGGATCGGGCTCTTCACGGTGTTGTACGGCACCACGTCGTACAGCGTCCTCTGGAAGGTCGTGTCGAAGTCCGGGTTGAGGCTCACCACGCCGGTCGTCTTGTTGGTGATGGTCGGCGGGGTACCTGAGATACCGTTCAGCAGCAGAATGCCGTTCTCGTCGCAGCCGAAGGTGTTCTGGCCCTTCTTGGCCGCCTTGCCGCACACGCGGGAGTGGTACTGCTGGGCGACCCAGAAGCCGATAGAGAACGGGAACAAGACGTTGGGGTTCGGCTTGCCGTTCGACAGCAGGAAGGCCTTGTCGACGCCTTCGTTCTCCTGCGGCACCGCGGTCGGATCGGTCTGCGAGTTCTTGTACTGGCTCGAGCAGGTCGGCTGGCTGTCGGTGCTGAAGCCGAGCGCGGTCTCCATCCAGAACGTCAGCGTCCCCGCGCCCGCCTGGGGAACGATCGGGTCGATGATCTGCTTTGCGCTGCCCGCCTTAGCCTTGCTGCCCAGCAGCGCGCCCCAGCTGCCCGCCGGGTCACCGTTGGCGGCCGGGACCGAGCAGCTGAAGATCTCCTGCAACTGCTTGAGGTTGAGGTTATTCGGCGCGTAGCTATTGGAGGTGGTCGCGTACGTGACGGCGTCGCCCGCGAGCGCGACGAACGCCACGCCACCCGGGCCCAGAGATGGGTCGCTCGAAGTGCGCGGTTGGGCCGCGCGGGCGAAGTTCGCGCACGGGTAGGACTTGCCCTTGTAGGAGGTCGTGCCCACAGAGTCAAGCGCCTTGATGCCCGCATTGCCGCCGTCGGGCCGAGTGACCTTGGCGCAGCCCGTCTTCAGCACGATCTGCTGCGTCTCGTCCAGCGGGTTGTTCGCCGGCGTTGCGTCCCAGCTGTAGAAGTACGGATTGGATGGGCTGTCCGCCTTCTTCGACGCGACAGTCTCGTTGTAGTTGTAGCTGAACTGGTCGAACAGGTACTCCGTAGTGCCGGCCCCGACGCCTACCACGTCGTAGGGCTGCGGAGTGACCGGCTTGAAATCCTTGTTGACCGGGTCGGCCATGGCCGGGGCCACAGCCACGGCAGTCGCGGTCGCCGCCAGCGCTCCGACGGCTACCAGACTCCTTATGATGCGCAACGCTCCTCCTGAACATCGACCGACAGCACCCTGCTAAGGCCGGGCCGTCGCAGGGTCTGTCATCAGGGACAAGGTCTCTAATTCCTATCAAAAATTAGGAGAACGTCAAGAGATTAGAAGGTAAATAATCGGTTAAGTCTACAGTGAAAGTAGCTTTTTGGAGGTCGGCAGGAGCGCGGGGAGAGCACGGCAACCAGCCCGGAGCGCAGAACGCAACCCGCCCGGAGCACACGAAGTGCGCTCCGGGCGGCTAGTTGTCCCGTTCAGCCAGGATCAGCGCGCCTCACCGGGCACTGCACAGCCCTACCCACCGGGTGCACCGGCGTGCTCAGCCGACCTGCAGCACTTGGAATGCCTCCGCCAGCCGACCTTCTGGTAGGCCGCCTTGGGCCGCGGACCTGGTCAGCCAGCCACGCAGCATTTCCGGCAGGCCCTCGGGGTCGCTGATCTGGCTGACGTGGCAGCGCAGTGCCGCCACCTTCCGGCTGAACGTATCGGTGATGTCGACGTACTCCGTCGGCGCCGGACCGCCGGCGATCCACAGCTCGCGCACAGTCCATGGCTCGAGGCTTTCCTCCGCCAGCAGCTCAGGGAAGGCGAAGGGGTTACGCGAGTCGGGATAGACCGCGTCGAGTGCTGCGTTGCCGACCGCCCGGTGATCGGGGTGGCTGGCGCCCATCCTCGCGTAATTCCGCTCCGGCGACGGGCAGACGACGCGGTCCGGGCGGAGCATCCTGATCACCCTGGCCAGGTCCTTGCGCAGGCCGATGGTCGGCTCGACGATGCCATCCGGGTACCCGAGGAAGTGCAGATCGGTGACGCCCACTTGCTTGGCCACCGCGGTCTGCTCTGCTTGCCTGATGGCCACCATGTCAGCGCGAGACACCGACCTGTCGCTGCCGCCCGCATCGCCGTTGGTGACGATGCAGTAGCTGACCTCCATGCCGGAGTCGGTCCACAGCGCGATCGTCCCGGCCGAGCCGAAATCCACGTCGTCCGGGTGCGCGTTGATGGCGAGGATGCGTCTGATCTGCGCGTCGTCGGACATTCTCCGATCTTAACGACCTCCGGCCGGCTGAGCATGAGCGCTATCGTGGCTTAGTGTTAGCCGAGAGCAGGGCCGGGTACGCGGTCAGCGCAAAGGTACTCAGTTATGGTGGGAGCCGTGACGACCTTCTCGGCAAATCGGTCATATGCGGAGGCAATGGACGCAGCGGATGAGCTGGCGCCATTCCGGGACCGCTTCGTGCGCAACGACCGCGATGTGATCTACCTGGACGGAAACTCGCTCGGACCGTTGCCGGTGCGTACTCAGGCGCGGATCGCCGACGTTGTCGACCAGGAGTGGGGCGTCGGCCTGGTTGGCTCCTGGGACAAGTGGATCGGGCTGCCCATGGAGGCAGGCGATCGGGTCGGTGAGCACCTCGTCGGTGCGGCCGCCGGTCAGGTACTCGTGTGCGACTCGGTCACGATCAACCTGTACAAGCTGGCGGTCAGCGTGCTGGACGCACAGCCCGGCCGGGATGTGATCGTCACGGACGACGACAACTTCCCCACCGACCGCTACGTCCTGGAGGGCGTCGCCGCGCAGCGGAACTGCGAACTACGACTGATCCACTCCGACATCGATGAGGGCATCAGCGAACAGGCCCTGGCCGCCGCCCTCGACGCGCGCACGGCGCTCGTCAGCCTGTCGCACGTGTCGTATCGCAGCAGTGCGCTGGCCGATATGCCGCGGCTGACCGACCTCGTGCACTCCTGCGGAGCGCTGATGCTCTGGGACGTGTGTCACGCCGTTGGGGCGGTGCCGGTCGAATTGGATGCGGCTGGCGCCGACCTCGCCGTTGGCTGCACCTATAAATATGTCAACGCGGGCCCGGGGGCGCCCGCCTTCCTGTACGTACGCGAGGAGTTGCAGCCCAGGCTCAGGCAGCCGATCTGGGGCTGGTTCAGCCAGCGCGACCAGTTCGCCATGGGTCCGCGTTACGACCCAGAGCCTGGTATCGCGTCATTCCTGACCGGCACGCAGAACATCGTGGGCACCGTCGCCGTCGAGGAAGGCGCCAGATTGCTCGGCGAAGCCGGCTTGCAGCCGATCCGCTCGAAGTCCATGGCACTGACCTCTTATCTCATCGAGCTTGCTGACGAATGGCTTGTACCGCTCGGATTCGCCATTGCCTCGCCCCGAGATGCCACCCGCCGCGGCGGGCATGTCACCTTGCGGCACGACGAGGCCCAGCTGATCAGCCAGGCGCTGATCCGGGAGAACGTCGTCGTCGACTACCGGGTGCCGGACCGGATCAGGATCGCGCCGGCCGCCCTCACGAACTCGTTCGCCGATGTGTGGGACGCGCTCGACAAGGTGCGAGAGATCACGAGCGCGAAGTCCTACGCCGGGGTACCTGTCGAGCCGCCGGTCAGCTGAACGGATGCCGCTTAGGTCCGCCCCGGACCGGCGGGCGGCATCGCGCCGATCCGCTGCCGTTGCCAGCCAGCTATCTCCGCGCCCGTACGGGGCGAAAGGTACATACCGGTCTGACATTTTGATCGAGCCTAGATATGGGTGTGCGTTTGCTGGGGCTATAGCCCCAGCAAACGCACACCCATGATATTCGCATAGCGTATTTAGTTCTTAAAATGGATGAAAACTCAATCGAGCGAGCCGTCCTAACGACGCGCCTGATCATCGCCCGGGGATACGGCTTCGGCGAAACGAGTTTCGCGACCATGCGCCTGGCGGGCAGCGCCCGCTACCAGATCCGGACCAAGGGGGCAGCGCCGATAAGAGCCGGACAACTCGGCCAGGCGAGCGCCCTCCGATGACCAGCTCCACCCCACAGGCCACCGTCGCCCAGACCACCCGACAGGCGGGACACGGCCGGTGCGGGCAGCACCCGATGGACCTGGTCCTCGCTCAGCGGCTACGGCCCCAATACCAGCCTCACGCACAGTCCGCCGCCGCCCCTGACCCACCCGATAGGCGGGACACGGCCCAAATGCCAGCCCACCCGCACAGGCCGGCGCCGCCCAGACCCACGCCGGC
>JASHTT010000495.1 GCA_030040415.1 Streptosporangiaceae bacterium
CGGCTACCTCACCGCGGAGCCGACCGCCGTCCAGCTGGCCGGGGGCGCCCTGGAAGTGTTTTACCGCGGGCCTGCGGGTTACCTGTGGGTGCAGGTTCGTGTCGGCGGCCACTGGCAGCGGCCTGCCGAGCTGACTCAGCTCGGCGATCTTGGCAGCGCTCCGCGCGCGGTGGCTCAGCCGAACGGGGTCATCGACGTGTTCTGGCGCGGCTCGCATGACGACCACCTCTGGCAGGCGCAGTACAGCCCGGGGGAGGGCTGGGCCGGCCCGCTGAACCTGCACGGAAACCTCGCAAGCTGGCCCTACCCGGTCGAGACGGCGGCCGGCGTTGTCGAGGTGTTCTGGAAGGGCACCGACCGCAGTTTGTGGCGCGTCGTGCGGGGCGTCGGATGGCACTTCTCGCAGCCGCAAGACCTCGGCATGGGACCGCTCGGCGGCGGCCCCCAGGCGGTGGCCCTGCCGAGCGGCGAGATCGATGTGGTCTGGTCCGGGGACACGAGTCCCCGGCACATCTGGACCGCGGTCATCCCGGCGAGCGGGCCGATCCGCGGGCCGGCCAACACCGGCGCGATCATCATCTCCGGCCAGCCGTGGCCCGTGGTGGCCGAGCACAGCGAGGTGGTCCTGCTCCGCGGCACTGGCGGCGAACTCTGGGTGCTGACCCGCAGGCCGGATGGGCGCTGGAGCCCGCCAGAACCAGTAAGCAAGCTACGGCTGACGTGGTCGGGGCCGTTCGCCGCGGTCGGCAGCGCCGCAGCGCCGCTCGACGTTTTCTGGGTCGGACGGAACGGAGACCTCTGGACCGGCGGCAAAATCAGCCGGTACGGCGGCTGGTGGGGACCGCTGAATCTCGGCGGCAGCGCGACGTGAACTTCTCACCCTGGCGGGCACTGACTCAGCATGCCGCATCCGCTGCCGCCCGGCCCGGCGTGGCGCTGCGGGCGGGTTTCGCACAAACCCGCGTCCGTGGTCCCGTACTGTATATCTGTCTGACTCCGGAATAGCCTGTCATAACGCTAGGAATTACATGTCTGCTGCCTTGGAGAAGCTCTCACAGGCCGCGTGGCGGCTGACCCCCGCGCCGATAGCGCGCAAGCTGCGCACCGAGGCGGGGTACCGGTTCCTGCGGTTCCTGCCGGTGGCGGCGGCGGCGGTGATCACCAGCCAGGTCGTGCTCGCGATCCTCACCGGCCCCGTTAACCTGGGTGGCTTCACCTCGGGCTTCATCGCATCCATGGTCGCGGCCGCGGTGAGCTACGTGCTGAGCCGCTGGGCGTGGGAGCGTAAGGGCAAGCCGGATGTGCTGCGCGAGACGCTGCCTTTCTGGGCGGTGTCGGTTGTCGTCTGGGTCATTCTCGGCCTGACGACGCATTACGCGAACTCCTGGGCCAAGTCGATGGACTTGCACCACCTGGAGCGGCACCTGGTGGTCAACGGCGCCTACCTGGCGATGAACTGCCTGACATTCATCTGCCGATTCCTGATTTTCCACTACGCGCTGTTCGCGGACCGCGGCCAGGCTGGCACGCCCGTTCCGGCGGTCGCGCCCGACGACGTGGCAGCCGCCGGCGGCGTCACGGGCGTGACGGGGGCAGCGGGCGACCTGAATGGCAATGGCGTGACCCTGACCGACGGCTCGCTGGCCGACGACCCGGCCCATCGCGGCGTTCGGGGCTGACCCGCTGAACTGACTGTTCCGGACTCGGTCCGGGTGGCTAGCCCGTTCCCGCTCTTATTCTCCTGCGCCCTCCGACACAGCGTCCCGCGGGCGCTATAGCCAGGCCGGCCGTCTCTCCCTGTGCCATGCTGAGAAATGCTGGCGGGGGCGCGGTCGGCGCTTCTCGCGCAGCTTTCGGGCCGGAGGAGAGGGGGGAACGTGACCTGGCCGACCGGGGCCGTCATGAACACGGAAGTGCAAGAGTCGTATCGGATTCTGCGTGCCCGGATCGACCTGTCCAGGCTGCCCAAGCTCAGTCGCGACGTCACCGAGCGCGTCATCCACGCGAGTGCCGACTTCGACTACTACACCGACATCGTCTGCAGCGAGGACTCGCTCGCCGACGCGGTCGGCGCCCTGGCCGACGGGGCGCCGGTCATCGCCGACAGCGCCATGGTGGCGGCCGGCATCGTCGGCTGCCCGGTGCTCTGCAAGATCAACGAGCCGCTCACGAGGCGACTGGCGCGGACAGCCGCGATCTGCCGGCCGGCCGCCGCGGTCCGCCTGGCGTTCGGCGAGACGGGGCCCGGTGCCGTCTGGGTCGTTGGCGGTGGCCCGGCCGCGCTCATGGAGATCCTCAGCCGCCGCGTCGAGCCCGCGTTCGTGGTGGGCCTGCCGGCCGGCTTCGCGGGCGCCGCGGCGGCCAAGGATGCGTTGCGGGCCAGCGGGCTGCCGTCGGTCAGCAACGTGTCGGAGAAAGGCGGCCCTGCGGTCGCTGTGGCCGCATTCAACGCGCTGCTCAAGCACGCGCTGACGCAGGCAGGCACGCGGGCTGGGTGGGGTGCCGAAGGCTCGCCGACGGCTGCCGACGACGATGCCGAGAGCTGGTAGCGCCACCCCGGCCCGCGCTCGCGCGTAACAGCGATCTTGCCGGGCGCCTGCTCACCGCGACGACTCCCCTTTTGGTCCCGGCTGAGGGTAATCTGCCCATGCGGCGCACAACTACCCCAAGGCCGGATACTCTCGCCCCGAGTACTGGACATGGGGGCCTAGCGTGGTGAAAGTCGTGGTGGCGGCGGCTTAAAAGTAACCGCACGTCCAGAGCAGGGTAAGGGACTGGGCAAGACCATAAACGATCGGGCTGGGGCAGGAGACCCGCGAGTATGACCGAGGGACAGGACGCGGTCCGCGCGGCGGCGCAATGGGCCAGCGTTGGCGGGCCGGTTCCCGCAGCGCCTGGCCCCGCTGCGGCTGGCCCCGCGATGCCGGGTCCTGCCATACCCGCTGGTGCCGGTCCCGCTGGTGCCGGTGCCGCCGTCGCGCCCCTGGGTGTCGCGCTGCCGCCCGGCACTGTCGGCGAGACCGCGCTATCCGGCTTGACCGTGCCGGTCGGCGTCAGCGGGCCGCCGCAGGCCCAGCGGATGCACGATGCGGCCGCCCCGGCTGACCAGCAGGCATCCCCGGGGACGGACGCTGGACACGGCTGGCCTGCGGAGGGCGGTCCTCAGGGCGACGCCGCCCCCGGCCGCACAGCGGGACCAGCGGCCGGCATCGGCTGG
>JASHTT010000046.1 GCA_030040415.1 Streptosporangiaceae bacterium
CGGAGCGTCACGACCTCCGGGCGGAACCTGGCCGCCGGGACCAGGCACGAGCCGGTGCCTCGGTGCAGCGTGATGGTGCACACGGCGGCCTTGCCGGCGGCGACGGTGACCTGGCCGACCGGGGTGCCGGCGGCCGCCGACACGGTGACCGAGACCTTCTGGGTCTGCTCGTCACCGTAGGTGACCTTGCCCGCTGCCAGCACGGCGATGGTGGCGGTGGCCTGCGGCGCCGACTCGTCTGCCACGAATGCACGCATCGCGAGACCGAGCGGCGTCTCGTAGGAGCCGCCGGCCGCGCAGCTTGTAGCCGACGGGCAGGAGACGGCATTGACGATGGCGGAACCGCCGACGTTGAGCGTTGCCGTTCCGGGTACCTCCTGCGCTTCTCCCCACTGGCCGTCAGTCTCGTCCGCCACGAAAGCCTCGGTGTTCCCGCCGGAAACCGTGTACGTACCACCCAGGCTGCAATAGCCCGGCGCTGGGCAGGACAGCGCGTTGACGTAGGCCAAGTGACCCGTATCCAGGGCCGCCAGTCCCGGTATCAGCTGCGCACTCTGCAAGCTGCCGTCCGACATGTCCGCGACAAACGCCTCGCTGCCGACTGTGCCGTCGGCAGTGCAGTCCCCGGGCGCGGCACAAGACAGCGAGCCGACCACCGACCCGCCAGCGGCCAGGGCTGCCAGACCAGGTATTGGCTTCGCGCTGGCCCAGGTCCCGCCGGTTTCCTCGGCGACAAACGCCGCGGAGCGAGAACCCTTGCCGGTGTAAAAGCCTCCGGCCAGGCAATCTCCAGGCTGCGTGCAGCTCAGTGAGCTGGCATCACCGTTACCGCCCGTGTTCAGCGCAGACATGCCAGGTACGGGCTGCGCCGCCCCCCAGCTGCCGCCGGTCTCGGCCGCCACGAACGGCTGGCCGTTCGTCTGGCCGGTGGCGGCGCAGCTGCCCGGTGCTGCGCATGACACACTGTCGACCTGAGAGCCGTAGCTACCGGACGCAACGGTGCCGGACACGTGCTGCGCCGTTCCCCAGGTACCGTTGGTCTCGTCAATCACGAACGCCGCCCCGGCGCCGGTACTCGGGGTGTAATAGCCGCCGGCCGTGCAGTCCCCGGGCGCAGCGCATGACACCGAATACGCGTTAGCGTACGCGTCGGTGTTCAGCGCGCTGAGCCCCGGCACGTTCGCCGCGTCCCCCCAGACGCCATCGGCCTCGCTGACGACAAACGCATCCTCCTTGCCCACGTTGGTGAAATACATGCCGACCGCTGCGCAGTTGCCCGGCGATGCGCAAGACACCTGGTTGAACTCCGCAAGCATGCCGGTGTCCAGTGCTGCCAGGTGGCCGACCGCGTGCGCGACACCCCAGCGTCCGTCGACTTCGTTCAGGACGAAGTCGCTCTGAGTTTGCGGGACCACGCTGAAAGTCGGATAGTCCCCGACTGCGGCGCAGTCACCTGGTGCCGGGCAAGAGATCGAGGTGATCTCGGCTGCGTTGAGCGACCACACGGTCTGCGCGAGCCCCCAGCTGACCCCCTCGCCGGTGGAATGGCTCGCAACGGCAGCCCCTGAGGAGCCAGCTATTAAGCAGGTCACAGCCGCAGGAACAACGGCGAGTAGCAGTGCAGATTGGCGTCTCATGTTCTCGCTCCCCACCCGGCAGAAGTAAGCAATGGCTACTGAGGTGCCGATTCATAACCATTGCTGTGCTTAGCGTCGCACATGACCGGTTCGCAGAGAAGTGCGCTCGGCGGCCAGATCGTGAGTACCGGCCACGAGCGCGACGACCTCGCCGTTTTGGATCGTCCGCCATCTGAAACCGCCAATCGATCACGGGGTCATTCAGGCCGGGTGCCGGGCGTCCTTTTATGCCCGCCTGCCTGGTCAAGGTGGGGGCCGGCCTGTCCGAGTCTGTCCGGGTGTTTAGCCGCAGGTGGCCGTGGCGGACGACCTGCGGTAAACCGGCCTGAACTTATCCGCGTCCAACCGCCAACAGCCGGGTCGCTCGGAGCAAGGTGGCTTTCGTGATCGCAATACCAGTGCCGGGATGGCTGGCTCTTGGCGTGGTGCTTCTGGGCATCGTTCTGTGGACCTACGACCTGCTGGTCGTCAAGCCGAAGAAGCGCCGTGAGCGCCAGGCGCGGAAGCGGAGCCTGTAATGGGCATCAGTAACAGGATCGCTACGAAGATCCGCACTGCAGCTAAGACCGAAACCGTGCCGCTGCCGAGGCCATACCTGGACACGGGAGCCGTGGTAGCTGCGGCCATCGTACGGGCCGCGGCATCGACTATCGGTCAGCTAAAGCTGGGCTCGTCTACGTTTCGCGGTCAAGACGTACTCGGTATCCGGGAGGCGCGCAGCACGTACCTCAGCACCGTCAAGGTCTCCCAGCGAGGGCTGGTGGGCTGGTCGGTCAGCCTCGGCGTCCTGACGGTATCTGGATGGACCGCGGACTGGATGGTGAACGTCGTCGTGGAAGACAGCCCGGTCGGCGCCACCGTTAACGTCACGACACCGGCCACGCTGACCCGCGACGGCACGCTCGTCAACAAGTCGGCGCACGGTGAATTGCGCGATCTCGTGCTGTCCGGCCTGAGGGCTGGCAAGTTGCCCGCCGGGACCGCGGAGTTGGCCGTGTCGAAGGCTGGCTTGGCCGCCGAGGAACTGGAGCCGTTCTACGCCTTGATTCCCGCTCAGACACTGCGGACGAAACTTCCGGTTGCAGAGGTACACGCAACGCTTGCTCTTGTCCCGTTCCCGGTGGCGGACCGCCAGCCGGATCGGCTGCGCTGGCAGCTCGGGACCGCTGGTGCCCTCGCCGACCGGTTCGCGCATGCGAGGATCACCGACCAGGGTGACGTACGCACGATCGAACTGGAGTGTCCGCCGCAGCCAACCGGCAGCGCGGTCCTCGATGGGCTCGTGGCCCGGCGGGCTGGCGCGCTCTTCCAGTCCGTTCAGCGCACCATCTACCGCCTCGACCGTGACATCGAAATCACGTCGGAACCAATCATTCGTCAGCGACCGACAGCAGGTGTCTGATGACGTCTACCACCGAGCTGTTCCCGTCGTTGGCGGAGTCGGTCCTCGCCCCGATCCTCATCGGGATCACGACGACCGAGCGCGATACCGAGGTCATAGGCGAGGTGTGGGACGTTGCCGCATTCTCCGTGCCCGTAACGAGTCCCGTGCTGAAGGTGCTGGTTGGCAAGGCGAGTCAGCCTCTGAAGCACAGCCGTCGTGTCATCACCGGTGTGAGCGTGGGCGGGGACTACATCAAGCTTGCACAGTTGTGCGACGTCCGTGGCGACGAGCCTGCAGCCGAGTCCAGGAAGCGCTCGCGCTGGATGGTAGGCGTGCGGATCGCTCCAGACGACGTATCGCGCCAGCTCGTCGGTCCGGACAGAACTCCCATCCGAGTCGACGTAATGGGCTACCAACTGCAGGCTGGCCGGGTTCTCGAGGCGCAGCAGCTGGCCCTTTTTCGCCATTACGTCGTCGCTGGGTTCCAGGCGCTCGATCCGGCTGCGGTGGTCCTCGGCGGCCAGCACGACTGGCGCGACGACTGGTGGTCGACTGCGCAGACTAATCCGCAGTCGTCGCCCTAGGTGCGGGTCGCAGAAGACGCCGGAAGGCAGCGGGATCACAGAACGTCTTCTACCTCAAGGGAGCTGATCCATGGCATTGAAGACTGCTTCGCTCACAATTGACCGCAGCAGGCTCCCGCAGAAATGGGACGACCTGGGGATCCGGTTTGAGCTTCATTCTGTGGCCAAGATAAAAGCCGACGGCCCGGCCCGCGACATGGTGCTCCTCAGGCCAGCCGGTGCGTTGCTCCGTGCGGAATCTGCTGTCGGGCCAGAGCCGCGCTGGAACCACATACTCTGCGGGATACGCATGAAAGCCCTCGACGGAACTGACGTGCAGGGGGCGGGACAACTGATAATCACGGGCCAAAGATTCATCGGCATGGTTGACAGCGGGACGGCTGCCGGTGGCCGGAAACTGTCAACGAACACTACCGGTGCGGCGTTCTGCTTTACGTTCCGTCGAGATGACGTGTACCAGCCAGAGATAACGAAACATCGTCTGACACCGTCAGATTTCGCGTTTCGCAGCAAGGAGCCGCAGCCAGTCGCCTTCCGATTGCAGGTCTTTAGTGCTGTCGCCTACGTCGCCAACGACAAGATGGGATATTGGTACGACAAGAACATGCTGCACTGCCTGTCTGAAGAGGGCCGACGCGGACTGCTCCAAGCCTAAATCTCACCGCGACAACCACCACGGACTGCACCATTTGTCGGCGGCTTGGAGTACTTCGCCAACCTGTTCACTGTCATGTGCATCCTGTCGGCGATCGACTTCGTGATCCCGATCCTGCCTGTGGATCGGATCCAGGCCGGGACGAGGCAGCGGTAACGGGCGAGGTGTTGATCGGCATGCCGTTCCGGCCCCCGCGTCCACGTAAGTACGGATCTAACCTGCGTGTGCGGATCTAACCGGTTCTTCTGTCCCCCGCCTGTCGTCGTGACGGCGATGGAATCTCGGCGGCTTGGGTATGAAAGGGGTTCGTCAGCGTGTGGCTCATCACGCTGTTCGTGACGGCAGCCCTAGCCTTGGGGGACCGATGCAGCGCTTGGAGGTACAGCTGGAGGACGACCTGACTGGTGGCCCGGCCGACGAGACCGTCCAGTTCGGCGTCGAAGGCAGGACCTACGAGCTGGACCTGAACGCGAAGCATGCGGCCGACTTTCGCCGTCGGCTGGCACCCTTCATCGAGCACGCCCGCCGGGTACGTCACCGCGGCGGTCGCGGTGCCATCCGCACGGCGGAAAGCCGGGAACGCAGCCGCCAGATCAGGGCCTGGGCAGAGCAGCAGGGTTTCGATCTGGCTGCCCATGGTCGTCTGCCAGCAGACGTAATCGCCCAGTATGAGAACGCCGTCGGCACGTCGCGGCACGCCGTGCCCAACGCGTACCGCTCTGGCCGGCGCCCAGACCGTTTAGGCCTGCGCCAAGCCGTTCCCCTTGCTTGCCGCGCACAGCCGTAAGCCACCACGCCCCAGCCAGTCATCGTCTCCGGTCGGTGCACTGCTCGCCGCTCCGAGGGCTGTGCGGCGGACCGGTCCTGTTAGTCCTGGCTGCCGGAGCCGAAGTCACCCGCAGCGGGTGATGTACCTGCGGCCGCAGCCGGGAACGTGCCTGTGGCATAAGCAGCCCCGGCCCAACCGGGCCACCGGGCGATGAGGGGCTGCGGAGTTTCATGACTGGTGCTGGCTCAGTTGCCCGACCGCAAACGCGATGGCTATTCACCGGGAGGTCTTGTGGCTGCGGAGTTCGACGTCATCGTGGTAGGAACGGGCGCTGGCGGCGGGACGCTCGCGCACACCCTCGCGGCCTCGGGCAAGCGGATCCTGCTGCTCGAGCGCGGAACTTTCCTGACCAGGGAGACCGAGAACTGGGATCCGGGACCAGTGTTTGTCGACGGCAGGTACATCACGCCCGACACCTGGTACGACCGTGACGGGACGCCGTTCCAGCCACAAGTGCATTACTTTGTCGGCGGGGCCACCAAGCTGTACGGTGCGGCGTTGTACCGGCTCCGCCCGGAGGACTTCGGCGAGCTCCGTCATGCCGACGGCATCTCCCCTGCATGGCCGATCGACTACTCCGATTTCGAGCCGTGGTACACCAAGGCGGAGTGGCTCTACCAAGTCCACGGCATGCACGGCGAGGACCCGACCGAGGGCTCATGGTCGCGGCAGTATCCGTGGCCGCCCGTTTCGCATGCGTCACGGGTGCAGCGCATCTCCGACGCCCTGACCGCCGCGGGCTACCACCCGTTCCACGCGCCGTGCGGGATCCTCCTGGACGAGGCCGACCGTCCCGCCAGCATCTGCATCCAGTGCGCTACCTGTGATGGCTACCCATGCCTGGTGCACGCCAAGGCTGACGCCGACATCATCGGCGTCCGTCCACTCCTGGACCTGCCCAACGTGACCCTGCTCGTCAACTCCGAGGTCGTCCGCCTCCAGACGGACCCCGCCGGACGCACCGTCACTGGCGTGGTCGTCGATCACGGCGGAGACGGCAAGGAAGACGTCTACACCAGCGACATCGTCGTTCTCGCCGCAGGCGCCGCGAACACCGCCAGAATCCTGCTGCGATCAGCCTCAGACTCGCACCCGAACGGCCTGGCGAATGGCTCCGATCAGGTCGGGCGCAACTACATGTTCCATATCAGCAAAGCGGTGTCGGGCTTCGGCGAGGAGGTCAACGACACGGTGTTCCAGAAAACTCTGGGGCTTAACGACTTCTATCTCGCGGGGGACGGCCGGGACTGGCCGCTGGGCAACATCCAGATGCTGGGCAAATCCAACGCCGGCGCCATGAAGGGCGAGGAACCGCATCTGACCAGGCTCGTCCCGCACTGGAGCCTAGAGGAAGCGGCCCGCCACGCTGTTGACTTCTGGCTCACGACCGAAGATCTGCCCAAGCCCGATAACCGGATCACTGTGGACAGCGAAGGCGGCATCCACGTTGCCTACACCGAGAGCAACCAGAGCGAGGCTGCCGGGCTCTACGAGGAGTTCCGGAAGATCGCGAATCACACCGGGCTGGCCAAGCATCACGTCCTGCACAAGAACTTCTACATGAGCATGAACATCCCGGTCGCGGCGTGCGCCCACCAGGCAGGTACTTGCCGGTTCGGAAGCGACCCTGCCACCTCGGTGCTGGACGTGAACTGCAAGGCGCACGAGGTCGACAACTTGTACGTCGCCGACACCAGCATTTTCCCGAGCATCGGCGCGGTCAATCCGGCGCTCACGGCCATGGCCAACGCCATCCGCGTCGGCGAGCACATTGCTGAACGGCTCGGTGCCTCCGCGGCGGCGTGGGCGCCGGCACAGCGCACCGCATCGGCGGCTCATACCGCTTCAGCGGTTAGGCACGGCCCTTAGGCTGTACTGTCGGCTGGGCCCTCACATCCAAGCCAAGCTTCACCAGATCGGCGGCCACCAAGCCATCTTGGGCACATCCAGGAAGTGAGCGTTGCTCGTGGTAGGCCATGACCGGGCTCAGCGGCCGACGTTGCTGTCGCAATCGCTGTCATCAGCAAGGGATAGAGTCTCGGGTTCCATAGTCCGAAGCGTGGAGTGCGCAGGTAAGGAAACCTTCTGCTTTGTCGAGGAACTGGGACGGATCATGGCCGCATTGCTTTGGCCAAGTGGATGTGGCCGTCGGTGAACCAGTGCGGCGGGTTAGCGGGGCTGAGTTCGTGGAACGGATAGCCGCATTTTGCGGCAACCCGGCATGAGGCGGGGTTGTCCACATCGTGTACCAGCATGATGCTGGGCAGGCGCTCCGCGCCAAAGCTGGTGAATGCCCATTGCGTTACCGCCCGCGCCGCGGCGGGTGCGATGCCGCGACCGCGGGCGTCCGCTGCCGTCCAGAAGCCGATTTCGCCGCGTTCGCCGATGCCGAGCTGGCCGCCGTCCCGGTTCTTCAGCGCGACATGGCCGACCACCCTGTTCTTGGGCGCGTCCAGCACCGCGAAGGTCAGCCAGTCGCCGCCTTCCCAGCCACGTTCTTGACCCGACAGCCAGACAGCGGCTTCCTCCTCATTGCGTGGCCCGGTCCACTTTTGCTGTCCCGGAACGTC
>JASHTT010000496.1 GCA_030040415.1 Streptosporangiaceae bacterium
CAAACTACCCAGATCAGCTGTCCGGCGGTGAACGGCAGCGAGTCGCGATTGCCCGCGCCATCGTCGGCGACCGCCAGCTGCTGCTCGCCGACGAGCCGTCCGGCGCACTGGACTCGGCAAACGGCGAGGCAGTGATGCGCATGATCCGCAACGCATGCAAGCAAGGCGTGGCCGCCGTGGTCGTCACCCACGACGCACAGCTCGCCTCGTGGGCGGACCGGGTTGTGTTCATCCGGGACGGCCGGATCACCGACCAGACGGCACCCGCGCCGGGTCCAGAGTCACTGCTGGGACAGGGCCGATGACCGTCGGGACCCGGCCGCGCGCTGGTACCGGCAACGGTGGGATCCCTGCCCGCCGAGCGGTGTTCCGCTGGGGCTGGCGGCTGTTCCGCCGCGAGTGGCGCCAGCAGTTGCTCGTGCTTGGCCTGCTCACCGTCGCGGTCGCGGCGACGACCTGGGGTGCGGGCGTAGTTGCAAATGCCCAGCTCGGCAATCCCAATTGGGCGACGTTCGGCACAGCTGCCGCGATGGCCAAGCTGCCCGGCGGCGACCCGCGCCTGGCCACCGACATCGCGACTATTCAGCGCCGCTGGGGCCCGGCAGACGTCATCGAGAATCAGCAGGTTGCCACCGGCACTAACCAGTCTGTGCAGCTTCGCGCCGAGAGCCCGCACGGGCATTTCAACTCTCCGCTGCTCAGCCTTGTGAGCGGCGCCTACCCGGCCGGGCCCGCTCAGGCGGCGCTGACCAGCCAGGTGGCGGCCCTGTACGGCGTCCACGTGGGCGGCACCTGGCGGGCCGTCGGCCGGACCTGGCGGGTGACCGGCATCGTCCAGGACCCGAGCAACCTGTCGGACGAGTTCGCACTGGTCGCCCCTGGCGAGGTCAGCCACCCAAGCCGGGTGATGATGCTGCTCGGCCCCGCCGCGGCGCGGCTGGCGGCCAATGACGGCGACGTGACGCTCCCCGGCGTGCCGGCCGCGGCGCTGTCCGTTCCAACTGGGGTGACTGGCGGCTTCTCGCCGGCGGTGCTCATCCTGGTTCTGGAGGTGCTCGGCCTGGCTTTCATCGGCCTGCTGTCGGTCACCAGCTTCTCCGTGATGGCACAGCGCAGGCTCCGTGCTCTCGGCATGCTCAGCGCGATCGGCGCGACCGAGCGCAACCTCCGCCTCGTCATGATCGTCAACGGCCTCGTGGTCGGCGTGGTCGCCGCGCTGGCCGGGGCGGCGGTTGGCGTCGCCGCCTGGTTCGCATACGCGCCGACACTGCAGCAGGCCTCCGGCCACGTGGTCGATCCGGCCAGCCTTCCCTGGTGGGCGGTCGCCATCGCCGCCGTGTTCGCGATCGTGACGTCGGTGCTGGCGGCCCGCAACCCGGCTAAGGCGATGGCTGCGGTCCCGGTGGTGGCGGCGCTGTCCGGCCGCCCCGCGCCGCCAAAGGCGGTCCACAGATCCGCTGTGCTCGGCGTCATCGCGTTCGCGATCGGCCTCGCCGTCCTGGCGTTCGCCGGCGGCCTGACCCAGCCGGCTGGAGGTAACGGCGGGATCAGGGCGCTGCCGCTGCTCATCGGCCTGGTTGGCGTGATAGTCGGGATCTTCTGGCTCGCGCCGCTGGGCATCAGCCTGCTGGCAGCCGGCGCCGGACCGCGGCTGCCGGTCGCGATCCGGATCGCGGTGCGTGACCTGGTCCGCTACCGTGCCCGGTCCGGTGCCGCACTGGCGGCGGCCACCTTCGCCATGTTCCTGGCCATGGTCATCTGCCTCGCCGCCAGCGAACGGTTCGGCAACCCGCTCAGCCCCTCTGGCCCCAACCTGTCCAGCAGTCAGCTCGTCGTCACCGCGGGGCGCAGCCCTTCAGCCGGCATGATGATGCCGCTCACCAGCGCAGAGCGAGCAAGCCTCGCTCGGCGCCTGGGTGTCCTAGCCGCCACACTGCGCGCCCGCTCCGTAGCGCTCCTGGCGACCACCGCCACGATTTCTGTCGCCGGGGCGGCACCAGACAGCGAAAGCGGCTTCTCTGGTTCTGTGTTCGTGGCCACTCCGCAGTTGCTCGCTACATACGGGATCAAGGCCGGTGAAATCGCTCCGCACGCAGACTTCCTCACCTCGCGCCCGGGGCTGGCAGCCCTGCCGCACCTGCAGCTGACCTGGCAGGCCGGCAATGGTTACGAGTCCGATGGTAGCCAACCCACCAGCCGTGCCGGTCAGACCTGCACGCCGAGCAACGACTGCCTTGCCAACCCCGTGGTGCAGACGGTCAGCAACCTGCCAAGCGGTTACTCCGCGCCGAATACTGTGATCACCGAGTACGCAGTGCGCAAGTACCATCTGCAGGCTCAGCTGAGCGGGTGGCTGATCCAGGCACCTGGCCCGCTCACTGCGACTCAGATACAGGCCGCCCGGCGCGTGACGCTCGGCTACCAGGCGCCGCTCGAGATAGCCTCCGCCGAGCCGGACCTCGGCGAGATCGCCGACGGCGGCACCGCGCTCGGTGTCATCATCGCGCTCGGCGTACTGGCCGCTTCGGTCGGCCTGATCCGCAGCGAGACCGCGCGGGACCTGCGTACGCTCACCGCCACCGGTGCCAGCGCAACCACCCGCCGGGCGATTACCGCGGCGACCGCGGCCGCAATCAGCCTGCTCGGCGCTGTACTCGGAATGGCGTTCGCCGTGATCGTCGCACTGGCCTGGGCCCACGGCAGCCTGTCTGCAATGTTCGGCGACCTGCCGGTGACCGACGTGCTGACCCTGCTTGTCGGGCTGCCACTAGTCGCCACCGCTGGTGGCTGGCTGCTGGCCGGTCGCGAGCCAGCGGTCATCGCCAGGCAGCCGCTCGACTGACGCGGATCTCACGTGCGCAGCGAGGCACAGCTGACGGCGGGTGCGTGCATCTCGCCGCGCGCAGCTGATCGTCGGGATCTGGCTGACATGATCGGAGAATGCCAGCTGAGCTGCTGACGTCGGCGGAGGTGGCAGGCAGGCTGTCGGCCGCGCGGACAGCGCCGCTGGCCGCCTTGTCGTAGTCCACCCGTTCGACCCGCTGCACGCAGCCCTGAGCGCGCAGGACACTGGTCCGGCCGGACCGGACGACAGCTAGCCGCGACTCCGGACTTAGTTACGGTGCAGGCTGCGCACCTCGAACGCCAGAAGTATGTCGGAGAAGCCCCGGAACAGCGCGAAGAACCCGACCCAGATCAGCAGCAACAGGGCCCGCGCCGGGAACTCCTGCTGGGAGAC
>JASHTT010000497.1 GCA_030040415.1 Streptosporangiaceae bacterium
GACCTCCGCGGGCGAGCCCACGCAGTAGCCGCCCCCGTGGAAGTGCACGACGGTGATGTCGGCTGTGCCGCTGCCGGGCCTGGTGGTCTGGCCGACACTGCCGTTGTAACTGCCGGGGCGGGGCCGGGCAACCGTGACGACTTCGACCGGGACCCCGCGCCACGCTGTCTTGGCTACCGACGTGCCGCGCGGCAGCGGCCACGACCCCGCGAGCCTGTCCAGCCGCCGCCGCTGCACTTCCCAGGGCAGTCCCGGGTTAAGCACGCGGCGGCTGACCTGTCTTGCACCCACGCGCACGAGCGCCGGTGATACGCGGACTTTCATCCGGCCCCGGTCACGAACGACGGGTCTCTTGTCACTGGCCCTCCCGGTTCACTCCTGATCGGCATCCGGCCGGCTGAGCGTGGCGCGCTGGGTGTCGAGGAAAGCCTGCTCGACCGGGTTCGCGGTGAGAGAGCGGGCTGCTGCATAGGCCTCAGCGGCTTCCGTCGTGCGACCGAGGCGCCTTAGCAGGTCTGCGCGTGACGCGTGGAACAGGTAGTAGCCGTCCAGTCCCGATGAACGCAGGTCGTCCACTGCAGCCAGGCCGGCTGCGGGGCCGCGGACTTCGGCGAGCGCGACTGCCCGGTTGAGTGCAACTACCGGAGTCGGCGTGAGCGCGTACAACTGGTCGTAGAGCGTCAGGATGGCGCGCCAGTCGGTGCCATCAAGGCTGGGCGCGATCGAGTGCACGGCGTTGATGGCGGCCTGGACCTGGTACGGGCCGGGCCGGCCTCGCTGCACGCACGCGCGCACGATGGCCTGGCCCTCAGCGATCAGGCCCCGGTCCCAGAGCCGGCGGTCCTGTTCGGCGAGGCGGACCAGCGAGCCGTCAGCGGCAAGGCGGGCGGCACTGCGAGAATGCAGCAGCAAGAGCAGCGCCAGCAGCCCCTGGGCCTCGGGCTCGTCGGGCATCAGCTCGGCGAGCACACGCGCGAGCCGGATGCCCTCAGCGCACAGATCAAGCCTCATCAGCGAGTCGGCGGTGGCCGCATAACCCTCGTTGAAGATCAGGTAGACGACCGCGAGTACGGGTTCAAGGCGAGCAGGAAGTTCGGCTTCCGCAGGCACTCGATAGGGGACACGCGTGCTCCTGATCTTGCGCTTGGCACGGACGATCCGCTGCGCCATGGTTGCCTCAGGAACGAGGAATGCCCGGGCGATCTCCGGCGTCTGCAGCCCGCCGAGCAGCCGCAACGTCAGGGCGACCTGGGCTGGCTGGTTCAGCGCCGGATGACAGCAAGTGAAGATCAGGCGCAGCCGGTCATCGGGCACGGTTTCGTCCTCCGGCGCCGGGGCACAGTCCGCCGAGGCCTCCGCATCGGCGCCGTACAGGTGATGCGCTTGCGCGTGCCGCTCGTCACGGACAGACTCGCGGCGGAGTCTGTCAATGGCCCGGTTGCGGGCGGTCGTGACGATCCACGCGCCGGGATTGGGCGGCTCGCCGTCCGACGGCCACCTGGCGACCGCCACGCTGAATGCTTCTTGCACCGCTTCCTCGGCGGCGTCGATATCACCGAGGAAGCGGATCAGCGTGGCGACGCAGCGGCCGTACTCACGGCGGAAGACGGCCTCGACAGTCACTGCCTGCGAGTCTAGGGCCGCTGCGCCGACATGGTCACTGGGCCCCGGACCCAGCATCCAGTGCGTCGTCCAGGCTCCCATCGAAGAGCGGGCGGACCTCGATCGCCCGCTGCTGAGCGGCAGCGGTCAGCTTGGCCCACTCCAGTGCCTCGTCCAGGTCGGCTGCGCTGATGATCCAGAACCCGGCGAGGTGTTCCTTGGTCTCTGTATACGGCCCGTCCGTCAGCACGAATTCGCCGCCGGACTTGCGCACTACGGTCGCGGACTCCGGACCACCGTCCAGGCCGCCCTGGAACACGAAGGCGCCGGCGGCTGTCAGCTTGTCGCCGAGTGCGTTCACGTCGGCCCACACTTGCCGCGTCCGCTCCGGGGGAATGGTAAGGGCATAGTCGCGGTAGAGCGCGAGCAAGTACTGCGGCATGAGGATCACTCCTGTCTGTCATCCGGGGACGGTCTACGGCCGGCCCTCACTCCCGCTACGAAGTAGCCCCGCCGAATCGACACCCGCCAGCCACGATGCCAGGGGAAGGGAGCGGTCACCGTGGCCAGGGCCGGCCCAGCGAGTCTGCGGCCTGCGCGTCCGCAAGAACCTCACGCTCATGACTGGCGTCGGGCGGCGCGCATGCCACCGAGGGCCCGCGTACTCCATTGGCAGTTCGGAGTACGCGGGCCCTCGACCCTGGCCGTGGAAAATAACGCCGGCCGCCCTATCGCCGCAGGCCTGGAGTTACCCATTCGCTGACTGGTCGAGGATGCTCCAGCTCATGTACCCGGTAGCCATCGTTATGGGGTTCACCGTCAGGAACCCGCCGTTCTGCACTGGCAGCGGGGCTACCAGCCCCTCGGCGCAGCCAGGCGAGCAGTCGCCCTCGCCTGCAGCTACCGCATTGGAGGCAGCGACACTGATGAGGTAGTTGCTCGTAGTCTGGACCCACAGATCCGCGTCGCCGGTGGTCCCGCCATCGGTAACGCTGGTGCTACAGGGCTCCCAGGTCATGGTATTGAAGTACTGGCCTGTTGCGGTCAAGCAGCCGTCGTGGCCGGTTGCAGTGGTCTTCTCGATGATGTAGATAGGCAGACCGTTGTATCTGTTGTTCAGCCCGCTACCAGCCACGAACGGGCTGGAAAAGGCATTGCTCACGTCGACGTTCAGAGACTGGAGATTCCACCCGAGACCATTGCCCGAGGATGAGTCCCAGGTGTAGATGGGCTGGCCCGCAGTGAAGCTGTCGTCCTCGAGGTCGACGCACTGCGCTGGCAGATCCGAACTTACGCAGATGTAGACGCCTGTATTGTCACTGGCGAGCGCTCTTCCGGACGGAAGAAACGCCATCGAGAGCAGCAATGCAGTGACCCCGGACATGGCGAGCGCAGCATGAACCCTTACTTTTCTCATCGGCTCCCTAACCCTTGGGGTGTGTTGTCCAGAGCCACGCGGCTCGTGACAGCAGCCTTGCGGAGTGCGGCAGTCGAGTACATGCGGGATCACCGGCAGGTTCACCGGCAGAACTGCCGGTAGACCTGCGGAGCCGAAGGCCGCCCCCGACACAGCACCGGACCCCGGCGGGACGGTGGGAGCGAGCGTCAGCGAATGGTGTTACCTGCATCGACTGTCAGGGCAGCGCCGGTGACATAGCGTGCTTCGTCTGACGCGAGCCACAGCACCGCGTTGCTGACATCGCGCGGGTCAAGCGCCGTCACGGGCAGCCCGTTGGTGAAGATGGCGCCGAGCTCGGGGCTGCGGCTGACGAACGGCTCGAGGGTCTCCAGGCCTGCGACCATTGGGGTATCGACACCGGCTGGGTGCACCGTGTTGACCCGGATGTGCTGGCCGGCGAGCTCGTTGGCCAGCGACCGGCAGAGGCCCACCACGGCATGCTTGGTCGCAACGTAGGGGGCGAGGAAGGGCATGCCCTTGAGGCCGGCCGTAGAACTGGTGACAATGATCGACCCGCCACCTGCAGCGATGAGGTGGGGTAGCGCCACGACCATGGTGTTCCAGACCCCGGTGAGGTTCGTGTCGATAGTGTCCTGCCACACCTGCGGAGTGACCTGGTCCCACGGCTGCACGGTGTAGATCCCAGCGTTAGCGCAGACGATGTCCAGCCGGCCCAGTTCTGCCACGCCCGCGTCCAGGGCCGCCCTAAGTGCCGCGGCATCGCGCACGTCGGCTTTGGCCGCCACGATCCTGCGGCCGAGGGCCTCGACAGCGCTGACGGTCTCGTCGAAGTCGGCCCGGTTGGACATCGCGTAGCGGACAGTCCGATAGTCCTCAAGGACGTCAACGGCAATGATGTCGGAACCCTCCTCGGCCAGGCGGATCGCATGGCTGCGCCCCTGACCGCGCGCTGCGCCGGTGATGAAAGCAACCTTGCCCTCAACCCTTCCTGGCATCTGTCTCTCCTACTCTCGGCAGTCGAGGCGCTCTTCTTCGAGGGCCCGAGCTGGCCGGATCTGCGGCCGGGGGAGGCCGGCCGACGC
>JASHTT010000498.1 GCA_030040415.1 Streptosporangiaceae bacterium
AAGCCGCGCAGGCCATCATCCATCTGGACGGCGTTCCGCATGCCCGCCGGAGCGGCCGGCAGACATGCGGTCACGCCCTCAACACCAACGGCCTTCCCCTCCGAAGCCGTGGCGGTGATCACACCCGCGGCGCGGACCCCGCTGCGAGATCAGATTCCTTCCAGGCACGCCGTGTCTTAGATTCCGATACAGCCTGATCGGCAGCAATGTCAGTGGAGTCTCTATTTGGTACGCTGCGCGTGTCGCAGAGTCCGCGATGCCGGCCCGGTTCGGGCGGACGCAGCGCACCGTAGCGAGCAGGGTGGGGATCGATGCGGGACGAGCTGCCGCGCCGGACACTAGCTGACCGGCTTGAGGATCGGGAACGGTCCCGTTTTGCCGGCCGCGAGGACGAAGTCGCCTTCATCGAACGATGCCTCGACTTTGACGACCCGCCAGCGAGCGTCGTTCATATTTGTGGCCCGGGCGGCGTCGGTAAGAGCAGCCTGCTGCGCGAAGTCGCTCGGCGTGCACGCGATCGCGGCATCCGCGTTGCCTCCATCGATGGCCGTGAGCTCGGTCCGGCTCCCGGCGCCCTCGAAGCGAGGTTGCGCAAGGAGGAAGACGCGGACCAGCTCCTCGTGCTGCTTGACTCCTACGAGCGGATGGCGGCCCTCGACTCCTACATTCGGCACGATGCGCTACCTGAGCTGCCGCACCGGACACTCGTCCTGATCGCTGGGCGCGGCGCGCCCGACCCTGCCTGGTTCACTGGCGGCTGGGAGACCGTGACGGCAAGGATCGACCTGAAGGCCCTCCCCCCGCATGAAGCCAGCCACCTGCTGGCGAAGCGGGGGCTGACGGACGGCCGCGTCAATGCCATCGTCGACTGGGCCGACGGTTCCCCGCTAGCGCTGGCTCTCGCCGCGGACGCGGCCATTGCCGACGCGGACTGGAACGCCGCCAGCGCGCCCGACCGGCCGGAGATCCTGCGCGCATTGCTGCACCGGCTGGTCGAGACGGAGCTGCACGACATACGCCCATCCGCGCTTGGCATCGCGATCGTGGCCAGGAACGTCACGCTCGACCTGCTGCGGACCGTCCTGCCCGGCGAGGATCCCGAGTTGGCCTACCGCCAGCTTTCCGAGCTGAGCATCACCGAACCGCTCGGGACCGGCCTGACCATGCACGAGCTTGCGCGCAAGGCACTGCTGGCCGACCTGCGGCTGCGCAACCCGGTGCTGGAGCATGACCTGCGGCGGCGCGTCACGGACTACCTGTGCTCGCGCGGCATCGCCGGCGACCAGGTGCTGCTGATTGAAATGGCGCACCTGGTAGAGAATCCGCTCCTGCGCTGGGGCTTCAGCTGGGATGGCTACGTCAGCTTCCGGATCGACTCGGTACGGCCCGGCGACGCGGACCGGATCGAGGAGCTCACCGCCGAGGGCGAACGACTGTGGTGGCAGCTAACCCGCCGGTACTTCGACGAGGCGCCGGACCGTGTCGCCATCGCCAGGGACCTGTCCGGCCGAATCTGCGGCTTCCTTGTCAGCATGAGCCTGGCGACCGCGCCCGCGTTCGCCGACGACGACCCGCTCGCCGGACCGTGGCTAGCCGACGCCCGCCGCAACGCCGCGCTCGGAGACTCGGTGATGTGGCACGCGGCCGTCGACTTCACTCGCGGCAAGGTCCAGGCAATGCTGGGCATCGCCGGCGTCTTGCGGTGCGGATCGCTGAGTCCGCGGTTCGCTTACCTGCCGATCGACGCGAAACTGCCGGGCGCAGTCGAATTCGCGCAGGCACTCGGTGCCGCGCACCTGGCCGATCTGGACGCGCGCCTCGCGGATGACGTCGTCCAGTGCTACCGGCTTGACTATGGACCCGGCGGCATTTTCACGTTCATGCGCGATCAGATCTACAGCGAGCTCGGCCTGCCGGCGCCCGCACCCGCGTCGCTTCCGGTCGCCGACCTGGAAACCGTTCGCGACATATTGAAAAACTTCCGCGTACCGCGTGAGCTGGCCCGCAGCCCGCTTGCCCGCGGCTCTTCTATACAGGAACGAGCCGAGTCGGTGCAGCAGCTAGTTTGGCAAGCTGCCGACGAGGCGTTCGGCGATAGCGAGTCGGAGCGGCTGTTGCGCGACGTGCTAGTCGCCGGATACCTCCAGCCGCTACGTAGCCACGAAGCCGCTGCCAGCAAACTCCTGCTCAGCCGCGCTGCGTATTTCCGCAGGCTGCGAACCGCGGTCGAGCGACTCGCTGAGCACATGGCGGACGCTGGCGCGCCGGCCGACGTCGCCTGAGCTGCCCGCTGCGTGCTCGCCTCGCTCGTCCTCGACGTACCGGTCCGCCTGTCCGCGCCGGAAAGACGATGGCCGCGTAGCGCAGAAGGCGGCGTGTAGCGCTCGTGTGCCGCTTGGCTGTCACCCTCGTTGCGACGTGGAGTCAGCAAGCGTGCGGAGGGGACAGATAGACATGAGCAAGCTTCGCGAATCGATGTTCGTGCCCGCAGCCGTGGCGGTGCTGTTGCTGGTGACCACCTCGTCCGCGATGGCTGCCTCGGCCCCGCGGGCGGCTGGTGGGCCAGCCGGACCCGCGTGCGGCGACTCGTGGACAAACCGTGCCGGGGGCACCTGGTCCACCGGCTCCGACTGGTCAACAGGTGCATCCCCGACGGCTAACCAGGCCGCCTGCATCACCATCGCGCTGACCGCGCCGGTGGAGCTGACCGGCGCCGCAACCGCTAAGAGCCTGACCCTCGGCGGCAAGAGCGGCACCGCCGAGCTAGAGGACGACAACCAGACGCTGAGTCTCCGCTCATCCTCGGCGATCACCCGGACCGGCGAGTTCATCGCGGAGGGAGGAGGCAGTAACGCCCTCGACCTGACCAGTGGAACGACGCTCACCAACGACGGCATCATCGAGGCGGCAGACGGGAGCGGCTTGCAGCTGTCGGGACATCTGAGCAACGCGGCCGACGGGTGGCTCGGTGTCACCGGCGGCTCGACACTGGCCGTCGACACGGGCACGCTCACCAACTCGGGCGAGGTGTCCGTGCAGCCGGGCAGCACCATCGAAGCCCCGCACAATGGCGGCTCGCACGCGGTCATCGACAACGCCGCGGGCGCTATCCAGAACCAGGGGTCCATCGACCTTGCCAGCGGGGCTACGTTCGACCAGGGCGCGGGCGAGCTCATCGGGGCGGCGGCGCAGATCGGCGCCCCGAGCAGCGGCGGTTCGCTGGAGCTCTCCGGAAACGGCGCCGGCCGCTTCCTGCTTGGCGCCAACGCCACGCTAACGGGCACCGTCGCCACCGGCCAGACGGTCATCATCGACGCTGGGGGCACCTCGGCGCCCGCCGCCACCCGGTCGTTCACCAACGATGGCACGCTGACGAGCGGGTCAGGCGGGCTGGAGTTCACCTTGCCCGCAGGTGACACCCTGACGAACAAGGGCTCCATCGTCGTCCCGTCTCCTGACGACGTGCTGACCGTAGCCGGGAACGTCGCCAACGACGGCACGATCGCAATGAACGGCTCGGAGTTGGAACTCGCCGGCGCGGTCACGCTGACCAACGACGGGACGATCACCGTCCCGCCACAGTCGACGCTCGATACCGGCAGCGCCGGCACGATCGACAACGCTGGCGGCACCATCGCCAGCGGCGGCTTGGTGAACGTGGAAGCCGGCGGCGCCTTCGTCGAGGGCGCGGGCACTACGACGGGAAACTATGTGGCCGTCGCCGGTGCGCTCAAGCTGTCCGGCGCCGGGGCGTCCAGCTTCCGGCTCGAGCAGAGCTCCACGATCAGCGGGAACATCGCCGCGCGCCAGACCGTGATTGTGTTCGGCACCTCCCTCGGGCCTGCCGCTGCGGCCCGGAGCTTTACCAACTACGGGACGCTGTTCGGCCACGGCTGGCTGTCTTTGCCCGCCGGCGACACCCTCACCAACGACGGCGCGCTCGAGGCCAGCGATGAGGGACCCGGCGGCTCCGCCTTCTATATGGCCGGCAACCTCACCAACGGAACGGGCGGGATTATCGGCGAGGGAGGCGACGGCCTCGAAATGGCAACGCCCGGCACCACCTTCGACAACGCCGGAAAGCTCTATCTGCTGAGCCAGGACATCCAGCTCACCGGGGCCGCCACCTGCGGCGGGTCCGGCCAACCAGCCTGCGACATCACCTTCGACAACACCGGCACGGTCTACTGGGGCACCGCGGGCGGCGACTGGGGCAGCCCGGGAAGTGGCGATGCGTCGTCGTTCGGCGGAGCCTTGGGCGACACGGTCAACCTCGGCGGCACGATCGTGCCCGTGACCAACGGCGAGCCGAACTCCTGGCCCCCGCCAGCCGGAGACTCGATCAACTACGGGATCAGCAACGCCAACTACATTTCGACCACGGAGGAATGGGCGCTGTCGTGCAGCGCTACCGTCACCGAGGGCTGGAGCATCGCCTGCCCGCACAGCGGCGCACTGCTGACCGAGGGCAGCGACACCCTGGTGCCGACGCAGGTGTCGCTAACGGGCTCAGGGACCGCACGCGGTGCTGACGGCTGGACGTCTACCTATGGCCAGCCAGTCACGCTGACCGCGACCGTGACTGCGCAGAACGGCAGTGCCCCGAGCGGGACGGTGGCGTTCTATGCGGCTGAGCAGAACGGCGGCAGCAGCAGCAGTAGCGAGGACGCGACCGCCGCCGACCTCATCGGCACAGCCCCGCTGTCAACGGCTGACGGGACCACCAAGGCTGCGCTGACCTTCAACCCGCCGCCGGGGCAATACGCCCTGCTCGCCGCCTACTCCGGTGACGCCACCCACCTGGCGGACTTCGCCGGGGCCAATGGCGACTCAGGCTATTACGCCACCCAGGTCGTCGAGCCGCAGACCACCGGCGTGACGGTCAAGTCGTCGGCCAGCCGGTCGGTGTTCGGCTCGCCGGTCACCTTCACCGCGACCGTGAGACCAGGTGCCACCGGCCCGGCCAAGCCCACCGGCGACGTCACCTTCTACAACGCCGGCGTCCCGTTCGGCACCGCCCCAGTGGTCAGTAAAGACGGAGTGACGACCGCGCGGCTGGACACCGCCGACCTGCTCGCCGGCAGCAACTCGATCACCGCAACCTACAGCGGTGACTACAACTACGCCGCCGCCAGCACCTCGTCATCGGTCTCCCAGTCGGTCACCGCCCCGACGGCGCCAACCAAGGTAAGCGTGACGGGACCGTCGAGCGTGAAGGCGGGCGCCAAGTACAAGGCCACGTCAGCGACCAACGGGACCGGCGCGGTCCTGTTCTCGCTGGCCAGCACGCCGGCTCCGCCGCGCGGGATGACGATCAACCCGAGCACCGGGGCGGTCAGCTACGCGGTCCCGAAGTCGGGGACGTCCAGCATCTCCTACGCGGTAGTGGCGGCCAACGCAGGCGGCCAGGCCGGGAGCCGCAAGGTCACCGTCAAGGTGAGCTGAGCGACGCCGAAGGCACGTATCGGGGCGCGGCAACGCGCCCCGATACGCCTTTCTGTCCTCGCTGCGTCTGGCTGGCCAGCCCGGCTTATTACGTCACGCCTGGACCCACTTGGCGCCGTTCCAGTGCAGCCCAAAGTAGTCGAAACCGCCGCTGATGCTGTACTGGCCTACAGCCAGCGCGTCACTCTTCGACACGGCAGCCACGGCCTCCAGGAAGTTGGTCTGGGCACTCGGGTTGGGCGCAGTCACCTGCGACCACTTTGCGCCGTTCCAGTGCAAGGTCAGCGTGTCATCGGCGCCGCTCTTGGTGGCGTACCAGCCCACGGCCCAGGCGTCTTTTGCCGACGCCCGGTCAGCACTCACGCCCTCAAGGAAGTTAGCCGTGGTGCTGGGGCTGGGGCTGGAGACCTTCGCCCACGCCTTCCCGTTCCAGTGCAAGACGAATGTCGACTCGTCAGAGAACGCGCATCGTGCGCTCACGGTCGGGCAGAGCGTGCCAACTGCCCAGACGTCATCGGGCCCGTCAGCGCTGACCGCGTTGAGCCGGTCTTCCCCGGTCGCATCCGGGTTGGGACTGCTGACCTCAGACCACTTGCTGCCGTTCCAGCGCAGGGTCAGGCTGTCGTAAGTATTGGTCGTGTCGTTGTAGTAGTACCCCACAGCCCACGCGGCAGAGGAGGAGATGGCGGTCACGCCACTGAGCGAGAGACCGGAATTCGCCGGCGTCGGGCTGCTCACATGCGACCACACTTTCCCGTTCCAATGCAGGATCAGCGTGTCCACCGAGCCGGTCGACGAGAGCGTATTTCCTACCGCCCAGGCGTCGCCGGCGCTGTCGGCGCTCACCGCCTTCAGGCTGTCGCCTTCCGTGCCGACATTGGGGCTGGTGACCTGGGCCCACTTAGTGCCGTTCCAGTGCAGGACCAGCGTCGCTGCGGGCTTGCTACTCGAGTAGTCGTCCCCGACCGCCCAGGCGTCCTTCGCCGAAAGCGCGGACACGCCCTCGAGTTGGTTGTAGTCGCCCGGCAGCGGATTCGGGCTGGAGACGCTCGCCCATTTGGACCCGTTCCAGTGAAGTGCCAAGGTGTCACTGCTGGTGTCGTCGCTCGGGCCGTAATAGCCGACTGCCCAGGCATCAGTGCTGGAATCAGCGCTGACGCCGGGCAAGTAGTAGCTAGCCGCAGTCGAACTGACTGCATCCGAGGCGAGCTTGGGGCTCACCGGGTCAGCGCCCGCTGACGCGAGCCCCAGCGATCCGAAACCAGAACTGACGACCAGTGATCCTGCGATCGCTAATAGGGCCGTAGCGGCATACCGGCGGTGCAGTTTGCAGATGAGTCCGCGATCGCGCATTTCAACCCCCCCGGGAATAGCGCTTATCCTGCGGAACATACGCCCGCGAAGATACGGATCACAAGCCCTCGTGCGGCTGGCTGGGGACTGCCCGCGCAGACCTGCCCTGCTGACCTGCTAGCCAGTGCGGCCTAGGTCATGACGACACCGCAGTGAGGAGGCTGCCAATGCGCCGCGTGGCTGTGCTGGGAACGGGCATCATGGGCGCGGGTATGGCCCGCAGCCTGCTGCGGTCCGGCCTGGAAGTCACTGTGTGGAACCGGTCTGCGGGTCGGTCTGCGCCGCTGGCAGCGGACGGCGCCCGGGTGGCCGGCACGGCCGCCGAGGCCGTCGCCGGAGCAGATGCGGTGGTCACGATGCTGTGGGACGGCGACTCGGTGGCCGAGGTGATGACGGCGGCGCTGCCGGGCGCGCCGGATGAGGTGCTCTGGGCCCAGACGAGCACGGTGAGCCTGCACGACGCTTCCGTCCGGCTGCCGGAGCTGGCCAGCAACTATGGCGCCCGGTACGTTGACGCTCCGGTGCTGGGCACCCGCCAGCCCGCCGAGGAGGGCAAGCTGGTCGTCCTGGCCGCGGCGCACGAGACTCAGCGCGCGCCGACAGCGCCCTTGTTCGACGCCATCGGCACCCGCACCATCTGGGTGAGCGAGCGGCCCGGTGACGGTACCCGGCTTAAGCTGGTCGCCAATTCCTGGATCGGTACGGTGGTGGCCGCCACCGCCCAGTCGATCGCACTAGCCCGGAGTCTGGGCCTGGATCCGCAACTGTTCCTGGGCACGATCAAAGGCGGTGCGGTTGATACCCCGTTCCTGCACCTCAAAGGCCAGGCGATGATAGCCGGCGAGTTCCCGCCCTCGTTCACGGTGGACGGCGCAGTCAAGGACACCGGGCTCATCGCCGCCGCCATGCGCGAATCGGGCACTGACTCCGTGATTATGGACGCGGTCTTGTCGCAGTATCGCAAGGCCGCAGACAGCGGCCATGGCGGAGACGACATGGCCGCCGTTTACGAGGCGTTCCGCACCTGAGCCCTAGCGGACCTGGACTGGGCCGCCGTGCAAGCTGACTTAGCTACTTGGTAGCCCGGTGCGAAGTCCCATCGCAGGCAGGAGGTTGTGATGTCTTTCCCCGAGGTTGTCTCGCGCGATGAGTGGCTTGCGGCCAGGCTGCGGCTGCTGGCGGAGGAGAAGCAGGAGACCCGCCGGCGAGACGCGCTCAATGCCCAGCGGCGCAGGCTCCCGATGGTCAGGATCGAGAAGGAGTACGTCTTCGAGATCGCGCAGGGACCGACCACTCTCGCCGGGCTATTCGGTGACAGCAGCCAACTGATCATCCAGCACATCATGTTCGGCCCCGACTGGGACGCGGCGTGCCCAACCTGCACGAACTTCATCGACGAGCTCTCAGACGGGCTTCTCGCGCACCTGCGCGCCCGCGAGACCGCGTTCGCCCTCGTGTCCAGAGCGCCATCAGCCAAGATCGAGGCGTACCGGACCCAGAGAGGCTGGTCTATACCCTGGTACTCCTCCTACGGCAGCGACTTCAATTACGACTTCCACGTCACGCTTGACCAGTCGGTTTCGCAGGAGCAGTACAACTACCGCACGGCACCGACCATGCTCGGCGGTGAGCGGTCCAGCGAGCAGCCCGGCACGAGCTGTTTCCTGCGTGTGCGCGATGAGATCTTCCACACCTACTCGACTTACGGACGCGGTAACGAGTACCTCCCCAGCCTGTATACGATGCTCGACCTGACTGCTCTTGGCAGGCAGGAAGCCTGGGAGGAGCCCCAGGGCCGTGCCCCAAACTTGCACGAGACGTAGCATCCGTTGGCCTGCGCTCGATCGCGATGGCGGGGCCGCGGTCTAGCGGGCCTCCGAGGCGACGCTATGCCGGCGACGTACGCGCTCACCGGGCGGTTCGGGTTCCTTCGCGCTCCCGCAGAGGGGCGTCGGCCGGCTTGTCGCCGTTCCTTTCCCGCCTGGCGGGCAAACGCCCGTCAGCGCTGTCCTGTAGCCGGGGCGACGGAGCGTCGGGCGATCCGCCAGAAGTCCGTCTCCCGCCTCAGGTCCTGCGTGATCGCGGCGGCGGCCCGGATAGCTGG
>JASHTT010000499.1 GCA_030040415.1 Streptosporangiaceae bacterium
CGCGCTCGTTGGCGGCATCAGCGCCGCCGGCCCGGTCGTGCCCGCCGGCCCGTTCGTGCCCGTCGGCCCGGTCGTGTATGCCGGCCGGGTCGCCCTCGTCGGTCTGCTCGCCCCCGTCGGCAGGATCCGCGTTCGGCCCTGCGCCCTTCACCGGGACGAACCGGTATCCGACGTTGCGCACGGTGCCGATCAGCGCCTCGTTCTCCGCGCCCAGCTTGGCGCGCAGCCGCCGTACGTGCACGTCCACGGTCCGGGTGCCGCCGAAATAGTCGTAGCCCCAGACCTCCTGCAGCAGCTGCGCCCGGGTGAACACCCGCCCCGGGTGCTGTGCCAGGAATTTGAGCAGCTCGAACTCCTTGAACGTCAGGTCCAGTACGCGGCCGTTCATCCGTGCCGAGTACGTCACCTCGTTGACAACCAGGCCGCTGGACCGGATTTCGCCGGTCTGCGGCGGTGACGCCTGCGACTGGCGGCCGATCGCCAGCCTGAGCCGCGCCTCCACCTCAGCGGGCCCGGCGGTGTGCAGCAGCAGGTCGCTGGCTCCCCAGTCCGCGGCGACCGCGGGCCAGCCGCCGTCGGTGACGATGACGATCACCGGCACGCTGTTGCCGGTGGCCTGCAGGATGCGGAGCACCTGCCGGACGCCGACGAGGTCCCTGCGCCCGTCGATGAGGACGGCATCCGGCGCGGGGACGCAGCCCGCCACGTGCTCGGCTGCCGCCGGCGCAACCCGCACCGAGTGCGGCAGCAGGCTCAGCGAGGGCACGATGTCGGCGGGCGGTTCGCGCCCGTTGGTGAGCAGCAAAACGTTGCTCACTTGGCTGCCACCTCCGGCTCGCGGCCCTCGGGCCGCCAGAATGGTCCGTCAGACTCAGTATGAACACCCGAGTCATCGTCGTCCGGGGCGTTATGAGCGAGGATAGCTGACATGGCCACCGTGACCTTGCGGTACTGGGCTGCCGCGAAGGAAGCGGCGGGCGCTGCCGAGCAGACCGTCACCGCCGACACGCTCGCGGACGCTCTGGCTCTGGCCGGGGGAACGGGTGCGACCGGCCGGCTACGGGCAGTCCTGTCAAGATCGTCGTTCCTGGTCGATGGGAACCCGGTGGGGAAGCGGGCGGCGGAGACGGTGCCGCTCGCCGATGGCTCGGTGATCGAGGTGCTGCCGCCGTTCGCAGGCGGATGAACCGGAACGCCCCGCCAGCCGTTCTACGAAGCGTGACCGGCCTTACCGGCGCCGGTGGCGCAGGCTCCCGGCGAGTGTCCTCCTCCGACGAGGACCTCATTCGCGCGCTCTACGCCGAGCACGCTGGCCCGCTGTTGCGGTACGCGATCCAGCTCATGAGCGGCGACCGGCAGCGCGCGGAGGACGTCGTGCAGGAGACGTTGCTCCGCGCCTGGCAGCATCCCGGTGCCATCACCGGACGACCCGCGAGGCCCTGGCTGTTCGCTGTCGCCAGGAACATCGCGATCGACTCCTACCGGGCTCGGCGGGCGCGGCCGCAGGAGGTCGGTGAGACAGCCCTGGAACTCGTGCAGGCCCCGGACGAGGCCGACCGCGCGCTGGAGTCCTGGGCCGTCGCCGATGCGCTGACGACGCTGAGCCCGGAGCACCGGCACGTGCTGCTGGAGACCTACTACAGAGGTAAGTCGGTCGCCGAGGCCGCTGTCACCCTCGGCATACCGTCAGGAACTGTGAAGTCGCGCACCTTCTACGCGCTCCGCGCGCTCAGGCTGGCGCTCGAGGAACGAGGACTAGCGCCATGAGTGGGAACGACTTCCGGGGCACGACCGCCGCCGCGCCGAACTGCCGAATCGTCCGGCAGCTTCTGGGCGTGTATGTGGTGGGCGCGATCGAGCCAGCGGACCGGGCTCTCGTCGACGAGCATGTGAGCCAGTGCCAGGCGTGCAGGGACGAGCTTGCCGGGCTGGCTGGCCTGCCGGCGATGCTCGGCCGGATCCCGCTCGCCGAGGCGGAGCAGATCGCGGCGGCCGGGGCCTCCTTCGCAGAGATCGAAGAGCCGCCTGCCGAGATGCTGAACGCACTGCTGAGGAGGGTCTGGCTGAAGCGCCGCGCCCGGATGTGGCGGGCCGTGGCTGCCGCCGCCGCGGTGGCCGTGGTGGCGACATCGAGCGCCATCGCAGCCGTCGAGCTGGCCGCGCCTAGTTCCACGGTGGTCAGCGCGACGAGCGCCGTCACGCACGTCGGCATGGTCGTCGACTACTCCTCGGTGTCCTGGGGAAGCGCCATGCGGGTGCGGGTCACCGGCGTCAGCCCGGGCACCGCTTGCAAGTTCTGGGTGGTTGGCAAGAACGGCCGGCTCCTGGCTGGCTCTTGGACGGCGCGCTCCAGCTACTACCAGGCTCCCTGGTACTCGGCGTCCGCCCAGCTGACGGCCAGCTCGGTGCGCTCCTTCCAGCTGACCGCCGACGGGAAGGTCCTGGTCAGCATTCCGGCCAGATGACTCGGGAATGCCGTCGGCGCGCCGGGCGCTAAACCGCTCATGACGTCCGGACTAGCCGTACTGCTAGCAGCGGTGGTGGTCGCCGTAGCGGCCGGAGCTGTGTGGCGCTCGCGCAACGGCCGCATGCGCCGGGTAAGCACGCCGCGCCCGCCCGCCGCATCCGCTGGCAAACCCGATAACGAAGGGAACGGGCGGCTCGAGCCGGCTGCTCCCGGCCCGGCCTCTGGCCCGGGCGGACCGGACGGCAAGCCTCCGGCGGGACTGGCGCTGAGCAGCAAGCAGCTCGGGAGCGAACTCGGCGCCCGCGCGACTCTTGTCCAGTTTTCGTCGGCATTCTGCGCGCCCTGCCGGGCCACGCGGCGCATCCTGGCGGACGTGGCGGGCACGGTCGACGGGGTCACACATGTCGAGATCGACGCCGAGACGCGCCTTGACCTCGTGCGGGAGCTGAACGTACTGCGTACGCCGACCGTGCTGGTGCTGGCCGCCGACGGCCGGGTGATCCGGCGGGCCAGTGGTCAGCCGCGCAAGCCGGACGTGGTCGCGGCGCTGGATGAGGCGATGGCCACCGCGCCCCTTGTTGACCGGTGAGGCTAATTCCTATATATGATATCGGGAAACAAGATAGTGACAGCCGCTGACCGCGCGCATAGCATCGGCTACGTGCCTGAGCCGACGCGCGGCCGTTGTCGCGCCCGATTCCGGCCGGTCGCGCTGACCAGGCGCCGGGCCGTGGACTTCTGCCGCGTCGCCACGGCGCTGTGTCCGGCCGGGCCGGCGGCCAGGACTCGCTGATAAGGCTGCGTCCTGATCGCGGCTCGCTGCGCGGCCGTGGTGGCCTGCCCTTGGCGGGCCCATCGCACAGGTAAGCGGCCGGTGACGCGCGAGGCTTGAACGGCCTGGGGCGCGGGCAGCACTTTCTGGCAATAGCGGATCACGAAGCAACGGCCGCCGTCAGCCGGCGACGAGAGGAGCCACGCAATGGAGATCGATCCGCGCGGACCGCGGTTCGGCGCCCTGATAACCACGGTTGTCCTCGCTGTCGTGCTGATCACCGGCAGCGTCTGGCTGCTCGTCGCGCAGGCCGTCGTCTTCGCGATCGGGGCGCTGTTCGGACTGCGCTACGCGCCGTACGGCTTGCTGTACCGCTGGCTGGTGCGACCAAGGCTCGGCAAGCCGAAGGAGACAGAACCGGAGGCGCCGCCGCGCTTCGCCCAGGGAGTTGGCATGCTGTTCAGTGTGGTGGGCGTCATCGGCTACGCGACAGGCGTGCTGCCGCTCGGCATGACCTTCACCGCGCTCGCGTTGATCGCCGCCTTGCTGAACGGCGTGTTCGGCTTCTGCCTCGGCTGCGAGATGTACCTGCTCATCCGGCGCACCAAGCAGACGACCTGATCAACAAACCTAATCAAACGTCAAGGCTGACAAACAGGAGGATTGCGCATGAGCCGTTCCGACGTCCTGGTGGACGCAGACTGGGTAGAGGCGCACCGTGACGACTCGGATGTCGTGCTTGTCGAGGTCGACGAGGACACCAGCGCCTACGACAAGGGGCACATCCGCGGCGCCGTCAAGCTGGACTGGAAGAAGGACCTGCAGGACCCGGTCCGGCGTGACTTCGTCGACCGCGCGGGGTTCGAGGCGCTGCTCTCCGAGCGCGGCATCTCCAATGACGACACTGTCGTGCTGTACGGCGGCAACAACAACTGGTTCGCCGCCTACGCGTACTGGTACTTCAAGCTGTACGGCCACCACAAGGTGAAGCTGCTCGACGGTGGCCGGAAGAAGTGGGAGCTGGAGTCGCGCGAGCTCGTCACCGACGTGCCGCACCGGGCCCGGACGAGCTACAAGGCGCAGGAGCAGGACGCCTCGATACGCGCGCTCCGCGACGAGGTCGTGGCCGCCATCGGCGCCCGCAACCTGGTCGACGTCCGGTCGCCTGACGAGTTCGCCGGCCGCCTGCTAGCGCCGGCCCACCTGCCCCAGGAGCAGGCGCAGCGCGGCGGGCACATCCCGACGGCCAAGAACGTGCCGTGGTCGAAGGCCGCCGAGGAGGACGGCACGTTCAAGTCCGACGACGCGCTGCGCGAGTTGTACGGCGGGGTGGGCGTCGATTTCGCCAGGGACACGATCGCCTACTGCCGGATCGGCGAGCGTTCGGCGCACACCTGGTTCGTGCTGCACGAGCTGCTCGGCCAGCCGAACGTGAAGAACTACGACGGGTCCTGGACCGAATACGGCTCACTGGTCGGCGTGCCCATCGAGGTCGGGGATCCGGTATGACCGGGCCGGGTCAGGCGGCAGCTTCAGGCTGCGGGGCGCCCGCGGGCGGTGCCGC
>JASHTT010000500.1 GCA_030040415.1 Streptosporangiaceae bacterium
ACGGTGCCTCGATCAGGGGCGGGGATCTCGTCACGGTCTCGCTGGCCGGGGCGAACCGCGATCCCGAGGTCTTCGCCGACCCCGACAGGTTCGACATCTACCGGCAGAACGCCCGGCAGCACCTGGCGTTCGCCGTCGGCCCGCACTTCTGCGTGGGAGCTCAGCTCGCCAGGCTGGAGGCAGCGGCAGCTGTCGGCGCGCTGCTGAGCCGGCTGCCAGGCCTGCGGCTCGACCCGGCCCGGCGCAGCGCGCCACGGGGGCTGGTTTTCCGCAAGCCCCCGGCGCTGCACGTGCTGTGGGACGACTAGCTCAGACGCAATCGCCGTCCGGGAGCAGGACACCCGGGTTGAGCAAGCCAAGCGGGTCGAACGCTGCCTTGATCGATCGCATCAGGTCGATCTCGGCGGGGCTGCGGGACAGCCCGAGCCAGCGTGCCTTGGCTCGCCCGACGCCGTGTTCGGAGCTGATCGAGCCACCGAGGCTTGCCACAAGCGTCAGCACGGCGTCGCTGACTTCCTCGGCTGCATCGGCAGCGCGCAGCACGTTGACGTGCAGATTCGCCTCGGCGAGGTGACCGAAGACCACCACCTCAGCGTCCGGCCGTACGGCGCTGACCACGCCGGGCAGGCCGTCGGCCAGTTCGGCGAGGCGGTCCGCGGGCACCGACACGTCCAGCTTCACCGGGACTCCCGCTGCGTTGATCGCCTCCGTGTGACCCTCGCGCAGCGCCCACAGCCGAGCGCGGTCGGCGGGAGACGACGCGACCGTCGCGTCGACTACTTGCTCGCAGCCCTCGAGCGCGGCCAGCAGGTCATCGAGCGGATCGGCCTGGCCAGCCACCTCGACGAGGACGTAAGCGCCGCCCGAACCCTGCAGCGGCACCCCGACGCCGAGATGCGCCGCGGTGAGCGCGAGCCCGGCCGGCAGGGACAACTCGGCCGCGCTGAGCCCTGGCAGCTTCGCGCGCAGGCTCGCCAGCAGCGCGACGGCGTCGGCGGTGCTGGGCGCGGAGGCGAACGCGACGGCACGTTCCCGCTCGGCGGCGACAAGCCGCAGCCGCAGCCGGGTGATCACCGCAAGCGTGCCCTCCGAGCCCGCCAGCAGGTGCCCAATGTCGTAGCCGGTGCTGTCCTTGGCCAGGCCTTGCAGCCGGGACAGGACGCGCCCGTCGACGAGCGCTGCCTCGACGCCGGCCACTTGGTCGCGCATGCTGCCGTGCCGGATGACGCGTATCCCGCCGGCGTTGGTCGCGACCATGCCGCCGACGGTGGCCGAGTCCCGGGCGGCGAGATCGACGCCGAAGTCCAGGCCCGCAGAGCGAGCGTGCGCGGTCAGCGCGGCGAGCGTCACCCCTGCTCCCGCGGTTACCTGCCGGGCAGCCGCCGACACCGGGCCGAGTTCGGTCAGCCGGGTAGTGACCAGCAGGACCGGCGCGCTGCAGGCCGGCCCCGGAGCGGGAACCGCCCCGCCGACCAGGCCGGTGTTGCCGCCCTGCACGACGACCGGGACGGCCGCCTCGTGGCACGCGGCGAGCACCTCCGCGACCTGCGCCGTGCTGCCGGGCCGCACGACAGCCCGCGACGTGCCGGTGAAACGTCCAGTCCAGTCTGTCTCGTGCGACGCGCGCAGGTCGGCGTCGAGTAGGACGTGCTGCGAGCCGACCGCGCTCCGCAGCGCGGCCTCCAGGGTCAAGACAGGACTCGCAGCGCCACCGTCGCGTCCATCTCGGTGAGCCTGGTCAGCACGGACTCGGGGTAGTCGATCCCGATGTCCGTCAGTGCGTAGCCGAGTTCCCCCCTGGTGGCAAGGAGCTGGGCTTCGACGTTCACCTGGTGACCGGCGAGCACCGAGTTGATCTCGGCCAGCACGCCGGGCACGTTGCGGTGCAGGTGTGCCAGCCGGTGGGTGCCGGCCGCGGGCGGCAGCGTGACCTGAGGCAGGTTGACCGACAGCGACGTGGACCCTTCGGATACGAACTCGGCCAGCTTGGCGCCGACGAAGGCGCCGATGTCGGACTGGGCCTCCTCTGTGGACCCGCCGATGTGCGGGGTGAGTATCACGTTCGGCAAGCCGCGCAGGACTGACCGGAATTCCTCGCCGGCGGACTTCGGCTCGTCGAGGAACACGTCGACCGCCGCCCCGGCCAGGTGGCCGGAGACCAGGTGAGCGCGCAGCGCGTCGTGGTCGATCACGAAGCCACGGCACAGATTCAGGAACAGCGCGCCAGGCCGCATCCTGCTGAATTCCTTGTCCCCGAACAGCGAGCTGTTGGACGGGCGGCCGTCGACGTGCAGCGAGACGACGTCGGACACCTCGAGCAGCTCGTCCAGGCTGACGCAGCGGCGGGCGTTCCCCAGCGCGAGCTTGTCAGCGGTGTCGTAGAACAGCACCCGCATCCCGAGTGCCTCGGCGACCACCGACAGCTGGGCGCCGATGTTCCCGTAGCCGACGATGCCCAGCGTCCGGCCGCGAACCTCGTGTGCTCCCTTAGCCGACTTGTCCCACGTCCCGGCGTGCATGCCGGTGTCTTTCTCGGTGAGTCGCCGGGTCAGCGCGATGATCTCGGCCAAAGTCAGCTCGACAACGCTGCGCGTATTGGAGTACGGGGCGTTGAAGACGGCGACGCCGAGTGCCGAAGCCGAAGCCAGGTCGATCTGGTCGGTCCCGATGCAGAACGCGCCGACAGCCAGCAGGTCCGGCGCCGCCTCCAGGACCGCAGCCGTGAGGTGGGTCTTGGATCGGATGCCGAGGATCGCGACGTCCCGGACGGCGGCCGTTAGGTCGGCCTCGTCCAGCGCCGACGGCACCTTGGTAACCTCAAGGCCGGCCTCTTCGAGCAGCCGGTGGGCATCGGGATGGACGTTCTCCAAGAGCAGCGCCTTCACCGTCCCCAGGCTAACGTAGCTGGCCAGCGGCTCAGTCGCGCCCCTACAGCACCGACGGCAGTCATCGCGACGGGTCAGGGAGGCTGACCTAGTGCGCAGGCGGTGCCCGATCCACGATGCTAGTGGCCGCCGTAAGCCTTACTCCGATGGCGCACGTCCTCGATCCAGAGTTCGCGCCTCTCGTCGTCAACCTCGTACAGCACGCGGTAATCACCCGTCCGAGCCCGCAGCACCCCCCGCATACCGATGACAGCCTTAATCGCAGCAGGCCGCGGGTCCGCCGTTAAGTCGGATATCAGCGCATCGACTCTCTCTGGCGGGCTTATCCAATGACCGATAGTGCTTGGCGGCCACCTTGCTCCAGCTGACGGTGTACGTGACGGCAGCTGACCTTACAGGCCGCCCTCAGACCTGACCTCGTCCCAGGGAATGCCGGGACCAGGGTCCGCACGCGACTCCAGCACAGCAGCGCGATCGGCCAGGTCCTCCAGCAGTTCAGCGGCCTCCCGGTTGCCCGCGGCCTCGGCGGAAGCAGCCATCTCCTCCAGGTCATCCGCCGACAGCCGCTCCAGAGCGGCCGCTAGCTCTGCCGACACGATGCCTGCCACGCGCTGGTCGCGCTCGGTGATATAGGCGAACTGACCGCTGGCTGCCTCTCGAGCAGGTTCGGCAACGGCAGGAGCGTCCTCAACAGCCACTTCGCTCAATGCTCACACCTCATCGGCGGTTGCTACATGTCAACCTGGCCTGAGTGTAAGACAGTTGTTGCTCACTGGCATGCCACCACTGGTACGTGTCCACCGGCTTCACACC
>JASHTT010000501.1 GCA_030040415.1 Streptosporangiaceae bacterium
CGCGAGCGCACTTTCTCGGACTGCTCTCGCTCGCCAGCCATCGGAGGCGGCTGGGCCTCCCGCCACACAGCGACCATCTTGTCCTCGTCCACCAGCGGCACGAAGATGGGCGGCCCGAGCGGCAGCTTGCGCCACTGCATGATCCGCTCGTTGAGTTCGGTCACGGCGGCGCGCACATCGTGCTCGGAGTTGAGCTCGTGCACATGCTCGGCAAGCCGTGCGCTCTGCTTGCGCAGCTTCAGCGGAGTGGGCAGCATCTCCTCGGTCGAGACGCCTTCCCTGCGCAGCCATTCCTTCAGCCACGCCTCGGTGTCGTCGTCCCGTTTCGGCAACGGCTTACCCGCGCCGGGCAGGTTTTCGAACGCGCCGCGCTCCGTCGCCTCGCTGATCTGCTGATCGATCCACGAGGTGAAGCTCATCCCGGCTGGCTTGCGCTCCGTCATCGCAAGCTCAGCGTATCCGCAGGGTCGGCCGCGGCCTCGGCCGACTCAGCCGGGCTCGTCGGCGAGGTAGGGCGGCGCTGGCTCGTACTGGATGTACCGGCGAACCGCTCTGGCGTGGTCACGACCATGCAGCCGGCCCACGAGCCAGAGCGCCATGTCGATGCCGGCCGATACACCCTGGCTGGTCACCAGGTTGCCGTCGACCACGTAGCGAGCATCGCGGACGACGGTGATGTCGCCCCGCGCCGCCAGCTCGTCCTCGAACGCATGGTGCGTGGCAACCCGGCGGCCTTTCGCCGGGCCCGCCTCGTGCAGCAGCAGCGCTCCGGTGCACACGCTGGTCGTCCATGCGGCGGTCGCCGAGGTCTTGCTGATCCAGGACGTGATCGCGGGATTGCCGACCTCGCGGCGGGTGCCCATGCCGCCCGGCACAAGCAGCACATCAAGCTCCGGATGGTCCCCGAGAGTGTAGTCGGGCAGCACCCGCATGCCCTTGCTGCAGCGCACTGGCGCGTGCTGCTCGGCGAGCAGCAGCACCGTGTCGCCGCTCGCGCGCAACATGGCAGAGGCGGTGAAGACCTCCCACGGCCCGACGAAGTCCAGCTCCTCAGCGCCGTCGAAGATCAGCAGGCCGTAGGTCGTCATCGCGAGCCCCGGTTAGCCGAGCCGGTGCAGCCAGCCGTACCTGTCGGACTTGCTTCCGTACTGAATGCCGACAAGCTCGTGCCGCAGCCGCATGGTCACCGGCCCTGGGCCGCCGTCCCCGATCGTCCAGTCACCGTCGGCGCCACGCACCGCGCCCACCGGCGTGATCACGGCCGCAGTGCCGCAGGCGAACACCTCGGTGATCTCCCCGGAGGCGCAGCCATCGCGCCACTCGTCGACCGAGATCTTGCCCTCATAGGAAGGGATACCGAGATCCGGACCGAGCTTGAGTAGCGAATCCCTGGTCACGCCCTGCAGCAGCGAGCCGGTTGTGGCCGGAGTCATGATCCGCGCGTCCGCTCCCGAGCCGTGGACGAAGAATAGGTTCATCCCGCCCATCTCCTCGACCCACCGCCGTTCTGCGGCGTCCAGCCAGACGACCTGGTCGCAGTCGTGGTCCAAGGCCTGCTGCTGACCCGCGAAGGCAGCCGCGTAGTTGCCCCCACACTTGGCTTCGCCGGTGCCGCCGGGCGCCGCCCGGGTGTAGTCCTGCGAGAGCCAGACGGTCACCGGGTGGACCTCGCCGCCGAAGTATCCGGCGACCGGCGAGGCGATCACCATGAACAGGTAGCTCGTGGACGGCCTGTTGACGCCGAGCCCGCGCTGCGTCGCGATCATGAAGGGACGGAGGTACAAGCTGTGCCCGTCGGCGGTCGGCACCCACGCACGATCCTGGGTGACCAGCAGCTCGAGCGCACGGACAAAAGCGGCCTCGGGCAGCTCCGGCATGGCGAGCCTTGCCGCGGACCGGTTGAACCGCGCGGCATTGGCCTCCGGCCGGAATGCCACGACTGAGCCGTCCGGCTGCGCGTACGCCTTGAGCCCCTCGAAGATCTCCTGGCCATAGTGGAAGACGGCGGCTGCCGGGTCGAGCGTGATCGGCGCGTAAGGCTCGATCCGCGCGTCGTGCCAGCCGGCATCTTCCGTCCACCGGATCGTCGCCATGTGGTCGGTGAATACGGCGCCGAAGCCCGGAGCTGCCAGCAGTTCGGCCCGCCTCGCAGCGGGCGTCGGCTCGGCAGTGGAACGGATCTCGAACTCGATACCCTGCGCCGGGCTCATCGCCTGGTTACCTCCTCGCTTCCGACAGCGCTGTGCGCACCGTCACTTGCCCTAGTTGTCGGCCGCTCGCCAGTTCTCGTTAGTTCTCGGTTGTCGCGGCGGCGTCCCCGCCGTTGTCGCGGCGGTCCAGTGCCGCTTGCACTGCCTCAAGCGCGCGCAGCCGGGCACGCGCGTTCTGCTCGGCGTCACCGGACGCTTGCTGTGATGTCGTCGTCTGCATTGCAATCTCTCCTCGCGGGCGCTATCTGCCTGGCCAGCTGCTGGGCGCGCGCATGCCTGCGGGGACGTAACGGCTTTCAACGCGGACGACCCGACGGCATTGCGGCCAGCGCCTCACCTCCGTAGCGGGGCGCCGGCCTGCCTGATCAGGTCCCGCTACGGCTGCTAAGGATGAGTACGAAGCGCCGCATGATAAACGCATAGTAACCGAGCCTTCCCACCCGCGTCAGGGCACCCGGCGATTTTGTTGGAAGACCAAGCATTTTTCTCGCGGGTTCGGCCCTTCCATCTTTGCCGCTGCCGAACCACAGGCCGCCGCTCGCACCATCCGCCCTGGCTGCGGTACTCTGCCGCCAGTGGCAGCGCATCGCCTGCCCGCTTCCGAGCCAGCATCGGCCCGCGCCGACGCTGACGACGAGGACAAGGGTCTACGACTCGCGTGCATTCATCTCGCCGTGTCATGTCATCTTGGCGAGCGGTCGCGGGCAGTCTCGCCGGAGAGAAACGAACATGACCAGGCACAAGGCCGAGAAGGCGGCGATCCGAGAGCGCATGGCGCAAACCGGCGAGCCCTATAGCGTCGCTAGGCGAGCCCTCGGCGAGCCGACGATCGAGACCGGACCGCCCATCGAGACCGCACCGACCATCGAGACCGCACCGACCATCGAGACCGCACCCACCGTCGAGACCGCACCCACCGTCGAGACCGCACCCACCGTCGAGACCGATCTGACGGTTAGGAGCACCGGCCGCGACGACGACTGGTACGCCACCATGTCCGCGGACGCGGGTATCTCCGTCGAGGAGTTCCGGGCGCAGGAGCGCGCCGACCAGGCACAGCGACGCGCCGACGAAGCACAAGAGGGAGCGGACCTAGCACAGGAACGTGCCGACCAAGCGCAAGCCGCCGCTGACATGGCGCAGCAGGCAGCGGATCTGGCTCAGGAAGCCGCTGACGTGCTATGGAGCGGAGATCAGCAGCATGAGGCTGCTCAGCGACGCGCAGAGCAAGCGCAGGCCGCTGCCGAAGAGGCTCAGCGTCGTGCTGACAAGGTGCAGGAGGCGGCTGACCGCGCCCAGGAATCCGCCGATCGAGAGCAGGAAGCAGCCGACCAGGCCGAAGACGAAGCCGAGCAACTTGCCGATGAGGCCGCTGACGTGGCCGCGGCCGACCAGGACGAGCTGGGCTGGCCATGGTCACACACGGCCCGCCCAGCGTCGGCGCCCAGGCCACCAAAACCGCTCAAGCCGCTGAAGCCACTCAAGCCGCTGAAGCCACTCAAGCCACTAAGCTACGGCCCCCGGCTCGATGACCAGGTGAACCAGCAACGGCGGTTCGCGCATCAGCAGGAGCGCTTCGCCCACCGGCAGGAGCGTTTCGCGCGGCTGCAGCAGCGCGCGGCAGACATGAATGCCGGGGCCGAGGAGCTTGCGGACTGGCCGGACGAGGAGAGCTAGCCTGCCGCCTCGGCGGCGGAACGCGGAAACCTGGTGCCGGGCGTGAAGCTCATCGCTCCGCCCGGCACCAGCCACGGCAGCAGGACCACGCGGAGCTTGCCGGCAACCACCGCCGGATCGGCCTCGGCCAGCGCCGTGGCCTCTGCCAGGCCAGCTGAGTAGATCGCGAGACCGCGGTAGGACTGCTGGGGGTCGATAAGCGGTCCGGCGGCGAGCAACTGGCCCGCGTCGTGCAGCCCGCTCAGGTACGCCAGGTGGCTATCCTGCAGCGCATCCTCCTCGACGGGTGTGAGCTGCGGCGCGTCCTCGCGCAGCACGAGCATCGCGATCGTGAACCGGTCGAAGTCCATGGTTCCGGATGCTAGCGCCGTCGCGCAGGCGAGCGCGGGCAGCTACCGCCGGCAGCCGCCGCGGACAGCCAGCACGGACAGCCAGCGCCGGCACGGGCACGGGCACGGGCACGAGGACAGGCTAGATTGCCACCGCAGTGGACCGGAACCTAGCGGCCAGCTCGTCCATGGCCGCGTCGATGCGCGGATCAACCTGCTGCCTGACCGGGTCCTCGTCGTGCCAATCGATGATCTCGCGTACACCCTGCTCGAACGGGATCTCTGCCCGGAATCCGGGCACCACACTGCGCAGCTTGGCGTTGTCGAAGATCATCGAGTGCGCCTTGTCGCCGAGCAGGCTCGCGCCCCAGTCCGGGTTGACGGTGGCGATCGCCTCCGAGGGAACGTGCACGATGTCCGCCCTCGCCCCGGCCGCGGCCGCGAGCATCTCGGCGATCTGGTTCCAGGTGAGAACGTCGTCTGAGGTGATCTGGAAGGCCTCGCCGATCGTCCGCGAATGACCGAGCAACGGCACGAATCCTGCCGCGAAGTCACGATGATGGGTCAGCGTCCACAGGGAGGTGCCATCGCCGTGTACCACGACTGGCTTGCCCTCGCGCATCCGGCGGACGACGGTCCACCTGCCGTCGAACGGCACGAGCGTCTTGTCGTAAGTGTGCGACGGGCGCACGATCGTCGCCGGGAAGCCCTCGTTACGGTACGCCGCCACTAGCACGTCCTCGCACGCGATCTTGTCCTGCGAGTATTGCCAGAACGGGTTGCGCAGCGGAGTTGACTCCGTCACCGGCAGCCTGGCCGGCGGGGTCTGGTACGCCGACGCGGAGCTGATGAACACGTAGTGACCCGTACGGTCGCGGAACAGCTCGATGTCGGTTCGCACGTGCTCAGGAGTGAAGGCCACCCAGTCCACAACGGCATCGAACTCGCGCGCTCCGATCGCCTGCCGTACCGATGCTGGGTCCCGGATGTCGCCGGTCAGGATCGTCACCTGTCCGGGCAGCGGCCGAAGCCCGCTGCTCCGGCCTCGGCTGAGCACCGTCAGCTCGATGCCGCGATCCACGGCGAGCCGCGAGCAAGCCGAGCTGATGGTCCCCGTGCCGCCGATGAACAAGACTCGCAAGTTGGTCACGCACGCCAGACTAGGCCCAAGGCCCGCGACCGGCAGCGACCTAGCGGTAGCCGGACTCGGTCGCTGGCAGCCCGGCGTCCTGGACCTCGACGATGTACCGCCAGCAGTCCGGCCGACTGCCGTCAAGATCGGTCAGGTCGTAGGTCTGCGCGAGCTGGAAGCTGGTCAGCACCTGTCCAGCGAACCGCGCCACCGCCGGATCGCCGGCCAGCGCGGCCACGCCCCGGGCCACGAAAGCCGGGGACTCCGAGATGCAGAAGTGCGGCACGTTCGGCAGCGCCTCCCGCCAGGTCTGCTCCGTCACGCCGAACTCGTCGAGCATCGCCTCAGACCGCAGCCACCCCGGCGTGACGGCGACCGCAGTGCAGGACTGGCCGGCGAGCTCGGCGGTGAGGCCGATCGTGATCCGCTCGACCGCAGCTTTCACCAAGTCGTAATAGAAGCCGACACCGTTCCGGAAGTTCTTGTTGTACTCGGACGTGCCGTCGGTCATCTCGATGACCAGCCCTCCCGGCCGGCGGAGTATCAGCGGCAGCGCCTTCGCCGCAGTGATGAGGTGGGTATCGATACCCATCCGCAGCATCCGCAGCCCGCCGTCCAGGTCGTGTTCCCACAGCTTGCTCTCGAACTCGGCGTAGCGGTCGCCGCCGAAGATGTCGTTCACCAGGATGTCCAGCCGGCCGTGCGCTGACTCAATGTCCAAGACCAGGCCGGATACCTGCGCGGCGTCGAGATGGTCGACCCGGACGGCCTCGCCCGACCCGCCCGCGGCGGCCATCGCCTCTCCGGTCTCCTCGATCGTCTCCGGGCGGCCGATCTCGGACGGCCCCGACTGCCTGCTGCTGCGACCCGTGGCGTAGACGTATGCGCCGGCCCTCGCCAGTTCCACGGCGATGGCGCGCCCGGCCCCGCGGGTAGCTCCGGCGACGAGGGCTACCTTGCCGGCCAGCCGAGCTTCCGAAGCTGATGTCATGGTGATGTTCTACTCGCCACGTC
>JASHTT010000047.1 GCA_030040415.1 Streptosporangiaceae bacterium
TGCCGCCGCGCCCGTCGGGCGGTGTCTTGGGCAGCGCCTGGCGCGGACTCGGCGTTCGCATGCCGCCCACTGGTTCTCATCGCATCAGATCGTAAACCCTGGCACAAGGGCACGGCGATTGTCAGGTGCGGCTCAAGCGGGCAAATTCCGCCGGACACGCGCGCGGCTCGATTGGCGGCGAGCCCGTGATCCGGTCACCGGGCCAGCTGCGCCTTCCGCCATGAGCCCGCTAATCATGGCAGTGAAGTGGTCGCGGCTATATGGGCGCTGTGCGTTCCGCCCGTTTCGCCGTGCTGGGACGTCGGTCAGTCGGCCGAATTGGCGAGCTGGTCTAGTTGCGTCAAGCTGACCACCTGGCTGGCCGGCGGCGCCGTGACCGGGGCAACGCTGTTCCAGTCGGAGAACCTTATGTACTCGCCATTGCGCAGCACCATTGCCACCGGGTAGGCGACTCCGCTCGCCGCGACGTCGACTGTGTTGCCGTCCTGGCTGAGCCTCAGCACCGACTGGCCGTCGTAGCTGGCCGGCTTGAAGAGCACACCGCTCGCCTTCGCGGAGGCGGGAATCTTGTCGAACAAGTCACGGGCGAGCAGGCTCACGCTGAGCGATCCGGTGATCGACTTCGCGTCGGCGCTGGGCAGTTGGACGTACTTCCCACACCAGGACGAGCACACAGACGCCGGGATGCCAGCCCTGGACAGGAACGTCGCGCTGATCTTCAGATAGGTCTTGCCGTCCAGCGCGACCAAGCCGAAAGACGCGCCGCTCACCGAGAAGGTGCCAGCGAGCGCCGAGCCAGCGAAGCTCAGGTCGAAGCTGATGTTGTCTCCGCCAGACACCACGCTCCCGGTCATGTGCACGCTGTGGGCATGGTCGACCGCGGACTGTACGGCCGGGATGACGCTGGATGCCTGCTTGCTGCCCGCGGGCGTGGAACTGCTGCAGCCCGCAGCCAGCATGCACGCGGCCGTCGCGATGAGCGGAGTCATCGCGCGCCTGGCCGTACCGATGCTCATGAGGGCGTCTCCGGGTGGTCCGACGTGAGGTCCCGCCGCGTGCCAAACGGTACCAGAGGCCGCTGAATGAGCGAGACTGCCACAACTGCGCACTGGTTGGCTACCAGCGGCTGCTCCCAGGTCCCTGCCGAGCCCCGCATCTGTTCATAATCCGGATTAATCAGTCACCGATTCCCGGTGAAGTTGATCTTCAAGCGTCATGGGTGTGCGTTTACTGGTGTCAGGACACCAGTAAACGCACACCCATAAATCGATCTCCACGATTTTTGTCCGATTTACCCCGATTGACTGGCCCGCTCTCGCGTTCGCGGTCAGGCCGCGACTCGCGGGCGATGCTGCGGCGCCTGGGCAGCGTCGCCGCGCGCGTCAGCCGGTGCGCTCCACCACGTACTCGCACAGCGCCTCGAAAGCGGCCCGGGCAGGCACGTCCGGCAGCTTGAGGATCTCGCTCCGCGCCACCTCCGCCCAGTAGCGGGTGTCCGCCCTGGCCATTTCCATCGCCGGGTGCGCGCGCAGCAGCTTCAGCGCCTCCGCGTGCAAGTCCGGATCGGCCAGCTCGCCCATGTTCAGCAACTCGACCAGCCGGCCGTCCTCGCGCCGGGCCGAGCGCAGCGCGTGCAGCATCGGCAGCGTCCTGACTCCCTCACGCAGGTCGGTGCCCGGCGTCTTGCCGGACTGCTCGGACTCGCTGGCGACGTCCAGGATGTCGTCGGTGAGCTGGAAGGCAATCCCGAGCGAGGCGCAGACAGGCGTGATCTGAGAAACCACGTCCGGCGACGCACCGGAGAACATCGCACCGAACCGGCCAGCCGTCGCGATCAGCGACGCGGTCTTCTCGGTGACGACGCCCAGATAGTGCTCGAGCGGATCCTCGCCGGGCCGAGCGCCCACGGTTTCGGAGATCTGGCCGGTTACCAGCCGGCAGAACGTCTCGGCCTGAATCCTGATCGCCTCCGCGCCGAGGTCGGCGAGGATCTGTGACGCCCGGGCAAACAGGTAGTCCCCAGTCAGGATCGCGACCGTGTTGCCCCACCGGGAGTTCGCGCTCACGCTGCCGCGGCGCACGTCCGCCTCGTCCATGACGTCGTCGTGATAGAGAGTGGCCAGATGCGTCAGTTCGACGGCCACCGCCGCGGGCACCACCCGCGGGTCCTGCGGGTTGCCGAACTGCGCCGCCAGCAAGACGAGTGTCGGCCTGAAGCGCTTCCCGCCGGCCTGGATGAGATGCGCCGAGGCCTCGGCCAGCACCTCGTGCTGCGCCTGCGCCGCCACCCGCAGGCCGTCCTCAACGCGGGCCAGCCCTACGGCGATGTCGGCTGCCAGTGCGGCATCGGCGAGTTCCACCGGAACTGCGGCAGTCACTGCGATCCCCTAACAGGGCCCGCCACCGGGCGGGCCGGTCAATGCTGAGGCTATCGTTAAGCCTTTCCCAACGCGGCTAACAGCCAGCGGTCAGGTCAGCGGACGAACAGCTGGCTGGCCGCATGGTGTGCCAGGCTGAGCAGCGGCTCAGGGACGATGCCGAGCACCAGCGTGACGACGACCCCCAGCGTAACGGCCAGCCCTGTGTAGGCGCTCGGCCGGACTACCACAGGGCCGTTGGGAGCCGGGTCGCTGAAGAACATCAGCACGATCATCCGCACGTACGGGAAGGCGAGGATCGCGCTGCTGATGACGCCGACGATGACGAGCGGCAGTGCCCCGCCCGCGATCGCCGCGCTGAACACCGCGAACTTGCCGCTGAAGCCACTGGTCAGCGGGATGCCGGCGAAGGTGATCAGGAACAGCGCGAACACTCCGGCTACGAGCGGCGAGCGCTTCCCGAGACCTGCCCAGCTGGACAGGTGCCCGGCCTCGCCGCCCTGGTCGCGCACCAGCGTCACGATGGCGAACGCGCCAATGGTGGCGAACCCATAGGCGGCCAGGTAGAACATGCTGCCGGACAGGCCCGCGGTGTTGGCTGCGATCACGCCGGTCAGGATGTACCCGGCCTGGGCGATGGAGGAGTAGGCGAGCAGCCGCTTCACATCGGTCTGGGTGATCGCGACGATCGACCCGACCAGCATGGTCGCAATCGCGACGGCCCACATGGCGGGCCGCCAGTCCCACGTCAGCTGCCCGAACGCCACGTAGAACACGCGCAGCAGCGCGCCGAACGCCGCGACGAGCGTGCAGGACGCCATCAGCGCGGTAACGGGTGTCGGCGAGCCCTGGTAGACGTCGGGCTTCCACGCGTGGAAGGGCACCGCGCCGATCTTGAACAGCAGCCCGAGGCCGACAAGTGCAATCCCGGCATACAACAGCGTGGACGACGCGGTACCGGACTGCGCGGCCGTTGCGATGCCGGCTAGCTGCACGGTGCCTGCGTAGCCGTACAGCATGGCGAC
>JASHTT010000502.1 GCA_030040415.1 Streptosporangiaceae bacterium
ATGCTCGCCGGGCCGCCATGCTTGCTGATGACCCGCAGGCCGAGCCACTTCATGGCGAACGTCTGCCCGCCGTGCGAGTGCGGCCAGATGACCCAGTACCAGAGGCCGATGAGCGCGAACAGCACGACGTAGACGAGGCCGCCCATGATGTGCAGAAACGTCGATCCGCTGCGGTCGAACGGTATCGACACGAGATAGGGCACGATGGACACGAGGAAGGAGTCGATCCAGTACTGGATGACGCGGCGCCCGGTGACACGGGTTTCATCGACGTTCACCGGGCTGTACCAGCCCGGCTGACTGCCCCAGTTCTGGCTCGTTCCCTGCTGAGCGGCGGGTGCCTCGCCGGCCCAATCCTGCTGCTGACCCGGCATGGACTCCCCTGACGTGCCAGCCCACTGTGCTTGACCGGCGCCCTGCTGAGTGCTGCCCGGCTGTCCGGGCATGTCCCGGTCAGGCGTGCTGCTCATCTGATCCCCCGATCTACGCCCACCGTCATGGCGAACGGCGGCCTGCCCCCCGGCGGCCGCCCTGGGCGTACTCCGCGTTCGTACCCTTTGCCTGCCCTGGAACACGTCAGATCGTGGGTACCGTGGTAGCCACGGACCGCCGGAGAGGCCGATGAAGCTGAAGCTGGACCTGCACGACATCTACAACCGCGGCCAGGACATCGACCGGGCCCTGCGCGCCGTCATCGACGAGGCCGTCAGGACGAAGGCCCCGGTCGTGGAGATCATCCCGGGCAAGGGCTCAGGCCAGCTCAAGAAGCACGTGCTGCGATTTCTCGAGCAGAAGGAAATCAAGCAGCTGTACCACAGGGTGGAGAAGGACTCCAAGAACTGGGGCCGGGTGTTCGTGCACTTCCGCTGGCACTGAACCCGGCCGTCAGCACCTTCTCGGCGACGCCGCCGGTCCTGGGCTCGCGCAGGTAACACTCTCAGCACGGTTGTCGGCATGGTTATGGCTGTTTAGCGGAACATGGCAGGATGGCGCCATGAAGCTGCTGCTCCGGATCCTCATTCCGGCGGCCGCGCTCGGCATCGCTCACCTGGCCATCTCCGGCATCCAACTGCGCGGCGGCAGCGACTGGACCAAGGCGGGCACGCTGATCGTGGTGGCGCTGATATTCGGCGTGGTGAACGCCGTGCTCAAGCCGATCATCAAGACCGTGGGCTGCGCGCTGTACGTGCTCACGCTCGGGCTGATCGGCCTGGTCGTCAACGGCCTGCTGCTCTGGCTCTGCAGCTGGATCGCCGGCAAGCTGAGCTTGCCGTTCCACATCACGGGCTTTGCCGCGGCCTTCTGGGGCGCGATCATCGTCGGTGTCGTCGGCTGGCTGCTCAACCTGATCTTCGACGATCGCAAGGATCGCCGCAGCGTCGTTTCCGTCCGCTAGCATTAGCGCATGCAACGACCGCAGCGAACCTGCTGGTGGTGGCCGCGCTAGGCGGCCGCCAGTCCTTGCATTCTCAGACGGCGCGCCCGCTTGGGCGGCGCCGTCTCGCATGTCGCGGGCGTGACCTCCTGGCGGGCTGAAATCCTGATGGAGGTTCCACATGCCCGCACTAATGGCCGCGCCCTTGCTGCGAGCTGGGCGGCAGTCCCAGCGAATGTTGCTGCAGGCCATCGAGCGTGACCCGGCGGCGTTCCGGGTGCTGACAGGCGACCGGCCGACCGGTCCGCTGCACATCGGCCACTACTTCGGCACCCTGCAGAACCGCGTCCGGCTTCAGCAGGCCGGTGTCGAACTGATGGTGCTGATCGCCGACTACCAGGCTGTCACCGACCGCTCGGCTCCGGCCGAGCTGCCCGGTACCGTGCTGGGCCTGGTAGCCGACTACCTGGCGGTCGGCATCGACCCGAGCCGTGCCGTTGTCTTCACGCACAGTCAGGTGCCCGCGCTGAACCAGCTGTTGCTGCCGTTCCTGAGCCTGGTGAGCATTTCCGAGCTGCGACGCAACCCGACCGTCAAAAGCGAGATGGCGGCCGGCGGGCCCGCTGCCATGACCGGGCTCATGTTCACCTACCCGGTGCACCAGGCCGCGGACATCCTGTTCTGCCACGCGAATCTCGTGCCCGTGGGCAAGGATCAGCTGCCCCACCTAGAGGTGGCCAGGGTCATCGCGCGGCGGTTCAACGAGCGTTACAGTCCGGACCTGCCGTATTTCGCCGAGCCTGCCGCGCTGCTGAGCGCCGCGCCGCTGCTGCTGGGCCTGGACGGCCGCAAGATGGGCAAGAGCGGCGGCAACGCCATCCCGCTGCGAGCCACGGCCGATGAGACCGCCAGGCTCGTCGCGGCTGCCAAGACCGACTCCGAACGGGTGATCAGCTACGAACCCGGCCGGCGCCCCGAGGTCGCGAACCTGCTGCTCATCGCCGCGCTCTGCCTCGACGAGCCGCCGCAGACGGTAGCCGACAAGGTCGGCGGCGGCGGCGCGGCGGCGCTCAAGGCCCTCGTCACCGACGCGGTCAACACGGCGTTTGGCCCGGTCCGGGCTCGCCGGGCAGAACTGGCCGCCGATCCCGGTCACCTGTCAGCTGTGCTCGCCGCCGGGAACGAGAAGGCCGGACAGGTCGCCGAGTCAACCTTGCGGGACGTGCTGCGACTCATGCACCACAACTACTGACAGACGCGGCTGGCGGGCCGCTCCCGCGGCCCGCCAGCTCCGTTGATGTACTTGCCTCCGGTCGTCAGGCCGCGCCCTCGGCCTGCAGCTTGGCCAGTTCGGCCTGGACCATCGCCTCGTGCTCGTCCTCGTCACGCTTCGCGTCACGAGTCCGCCACCTGCCACGCAGCAGCGGAATGCTGAACAGGAACACGATGAGTCCGCCGAAGCAGATCCAGAACCAGGTCTTCCACTGGCCTGCAACATCGGCTGCTGCCGTCCCCACGGCCGTTCCGTGTGCGGTCACGTAGGCAGACACCGCGGGTGGCACCTTCGACAGCGCTGTCAGTTCCGGCGTCGCCGCCGTGACCGCAGCGACGACCGGCTTCGGCACCGCCGCCAGCGCAGTGAGCTGCGCGGAGTACGGCGCAACCGTCGTGAACACCGATGGCGGCACGGCGAGGATCCCGGCAATCGCGGACGCGTTCTTGTCGATGGTCGCCAGGATCGTGGCGCCCTTGGTGCCACCACCGGCTGCCGCGAGGAGCTTAGCGGCGAGCGCGGCCGGGACCTTGCCCGCCGGGTACTTGGCAGCAGACGCGAACAGCGCGGGGTTCGCCTCTATGACCTTGAGCTCCGGTGCCAGCCTCGCCGCATTGGTGAGCTGCGTCGAGTACTTCGTCGCGTCTGAAACGACAGTCGGATGGGTGCTCGCGAAGGTGAACTCGGTCGAGTACTTGGTGTAGTCCGCGATCACCGACCCGTGCGTCCCCGCCCATGCCAGCGAC
>JASHTT010000503.1 GCA_030040415.1 Streptosporangiaceae bacterium
GGATCGCGATCCAGCACCGCCGTCAAAGCAGCGACCAGCGCGGCTCGGTCGGACGAGCCGACGCCGCGACGCTGAGCCAGGTCCGCCACGGTGCCGCGCTGGCCGTCTCCCGCGTAGCCGAGCGGCAGTACGCGGTGCAACCCGGCGGCCGCGAGCCTGACCCTGGCCCCGCCCAGGTAGGGCCCGAAGTACCGGACGCCAGCTTGGCCGTCATCGGCTCCGACCACCGCGTCCGCGTGCACTACCTTGAGCGCAGGCGCCCTGGATGCTCCGCGCAGGGCGATGCAGACCGCCACCTCCTGACCCCCGGCCGTCCGGTTCCAGCGCGGCAGCGAGCACTCCAGCAGATTCCGCTCCAGCCACGCCGCCTCGTGCTCGGACGCGCAGACGGCCGCCTCGACAGCCGCGACCCTGCCGACCATCGGCGCAAGGTGCTGCCGGTCGCGCAGGTCACCCCAGTAGGAGGCAACCCGGCTGCGCAGGCTGGTTGCCCGGCCGATGTAAAGCACCTGGCCGCCGGCATCACGGAATCGGTAAACGCCGGGCGCAGCCGGGAGCGAGGAGACGACAGCTCGCACGCCGGGAGCCGCCGTCACGGCGGGCCCAGTGTCACCTGGGGGCAGGCTCGCCGCGGTCGGCCGACGGAGGCCCTAACCGGACCGGCGTGCTCGGCGTCACGACGACCTCGACCCGCTGGAACTCCTTCAGATCGGAGTAGCCGGACGTGGCCATGGTGCGGCGAAGGGCACCCATCAGGTTCATCGACCCATCGGCGACTGTGGACGGACCGTGCAGGATTTGCTCCAGCGAGCCGATCGTGCCGACCTTGAGCCGGGCGCTGCGCGGCAGTTCAGCGTGGTGTGCTTCGCTGCCCCAGTGGTAACCGCGGCCCGGCGCCTGCGTCGCCCGGGCGAACGGCGAGCCAACCATTACCGCGTCCGCGCCGAGTGCGAGCGCCTTGGCGATGTCACCGCTGCTCCTCATGCCGCCATCCGCGATCACGTGCACGTACCGGCCGCCCGACTCGTCGAGGTAGTCTCGCCGGGCCGCCGCCACGTCCGCGATGGCCGTGGCCATCGGAACCGCGACGCCGAGCACCGCAGCCGTCGTATGGCCAGACCCGCCGCCGAAGCCGGCGAGCACGCCGGCGGCACCGGTGCGCATCAGGTGCAACGCGGCCGTGTAAGTGGCGCAGCCACCGACGATGACAGGTACGTCCAGCTCGTAGATGAACTGCTTGAGATTGAGGGGCTCGGACATGCCAGAAACGTGCTCTGCGGAAACCGTCGTTCCCCGTATGACGAAGATATCGGCACCGGCGTCGATAACGGCCTTGTAGTAACGGACTGTTCGTTGCGGAGAAAGGCGCGCCGCGGTAATCACGCCCGCCGCCCGGATCTCCTCGATCCGCTGCCCGATTAGCTCTTCCTTGATCGGCTCGCTATAGATTTCCTGCAGCCGCCTGGTCGCCGCCTCGTCGTCCAGCTCGGCCGCCTCCGCCAGCAGCGGCTCGGGGTCCTCGTACCGGGTCCACAGGCCCTCGAGGTCGAGCGCAGCGAGCCCGCCGAGCTGGCCGATGGCGATCGCGGTCGCTGGCGAGACCACGCTGTCCATGGGGGCCACCACCAGTGGCAGCTCGAACCGATAGGCATCGATCTGCCAGGCGATCGACACTTCCTCCGGGTGCCTGGTGCGGCGGGACGGCACGATGCCGATTTCATCGAGGGCATAGGCACGCCGCCCGCTCTTGCCCCGGCCGATCTCCACGACCGTCACGTTAAGTCCCGCCTGCCCCGGTAGTTGGGCGCCTCGGCCACCATCTGGATGTCGTGCGGGTGGCTTTCCACAAGTCCGGCGCTGGTGATCTGGGTGAACCGCGCCTGCTGCAGCTCGGCGATGGTCCGGGCACCGCAGAACCCCATCGCCGCGCGCAGCCCGCCCACGAGCTGGTCAGCGACCGACCCCAGCGGGCCTCGGTAAGGTACCTGGCCTTCGACGCCCTGCGGCACCAGCTTGTCCTCGCGCAGCACGTCGTCCTGGAAGTAGCGATCCTTGGAGTAGGACTTGCCGCGTTCGGCGTTGCGCATCGCGCCGAGCGAGCCCATGCCGCGGTAGAGCTTGAACTGCTTCCCGGAGACGAACACCATCTCGCCTGGTCCCTCTTCGCAGCCCGCCAGCAGGCTGCCGAGCATGACCGTGTCCGCCCCGGCGGCGATCGCCTTCGCGATGTCCCCGGAGTATTGCACGCCGCCGTCGCCGATGACCGGCACGTTGCTGTCCCGGCAGGCCAGCCAGGCCTGGTAGATGGCTGTGATCTGCGGCACGCCGACGCCCGCTACCACCCTGGTGGTGCAGATCGAGCCGGGGCCGACGCCTACCTTGACCGCGTCGGCACCGGCGACAAGCAGGGCCTCAGCCCCGGCCCTGGTGGCGACGTTGCCGCCGACCACTTCGATCCTCGAGTTGGCCTTGACCTGCGCAACCATGTCGATCACGGCCTGGGCATGGCCGTGCGAGGTGTCCACGACCAGGAAGTCCACCCCGGCGTCGGTCAGGGCCTGCGCGCGGCGCTTGGCATCCTCGCCGACGCCCACCGCCGCACCGACCACCAGCCTGCCCTCGGCGTCCTTGGTGGCATTCGGGAACTTCTCGCTCTTGGTGAAGTCCTTGACCGTGATCAGTCCGCGCAGCCGTCCGTGGCCGTCCACCAGCGGCAGCTTCTCGACCTTGTTGGTGCTCAGCAGCGCCAGCGCCTCCGGCCGGCTGACCCCGACCGGGGCGGTGACCAGCGGCATCGGCGTCATGACCTCGCGGACTGGACGGCTGTGGTCGGACTCGAACCGGATGTCGCGGTTGGTCACGATCCCGACTAGGACGCTGCTGTCGTCGGTCACCGGCACGCCGGAGATCCGGTACCGCGCGCACAACTCCTCGACGTCCGCGACGGTCGCGTCCGGGCCGCAGGTCACGGGATTGGTGATCATCCCCGCCTCGGACCGCTTGACCATGTCGACCTGCTGCGCCTGCTCCTCAACCGACATGTTCCGGTGCAGCACGCCGACGCCACCATGACGGGCCATCGCGATCGCCATCCTGGCCTCGGTGACCGTGTCCATGGCCGACGAGACAAGCGGCACCCGCAGCGAGATGCGCGGGGTCAGCCTGGCGGTTGTGTCCGCTTCGCTGGGCAAGATGGCGGAATGCGCCGGAAGCAGCAGAACGTCGTCGAATGTAAGAGCTGGCGGGCCGAACTTCTCGTCGCTCATATCAGGTTCCGTCTGCCGGGGTCTGGGATTCCATCATCCTAATAACCACTCGGCGCGGAAGCTGCCACCATGCCCGCATGGCTGCTGGTAGGCCTGCTGTGGCAAATCGCCTCGACCGGGATCCCTGCCACGGGGGAGCAGGGATCCCGGCGGGGAGGAGCGCGAGTCGCACTAGCACGGCGTCAGGCGAGGCCATTTCATGATCCGGTAGGATCGGGCGTCGGAGGGGGCACGCCTTTCTTTACCGGATCATGAAGCGCGCGGCCGCAATGCAGTCATTCCCGCTGACGCTGGTCTAGCCAACATCAAGAACGGCCACAGAATGGTCACAGAAATGTGTCGTCTGTGTACTGTCGGTAAAGCCGCAAACAGCCCGAAGGCGCGACACAACGGCGGCGGACGGCCAAAGCCGTCCGCCGCCGTCGGGCGATCGTACTGCGGGTAACGGCGACCTCTGCCGCCGCGAACCGCGACTCAGTGCTGGTGGCCGTGACCGTGGCCGCCCGGGGCCGCTGCCTCGGGCTCGGGCTTGTCGGTCACCAGGGCTTCCGTGGTGAGCAGCATCCCGGCGATCGAGGCCGCGTTCTGCACAGCAGACCGCGTCACCTTGACCGGGTCGATGACGCCCTGGGCCACGAGGTCGCCGAATTCCCCGGTCGCGGCGTTGTAGCCGTGCCCAGCAGGCAACTCGGCGATCCGGCCGATGACGACGCCGCCCTCGGCGCCCGCGTTCTCGGCGATCCAGCGAGCGGGCGCGGACAGCGAGCGCCTGACAACCTGCACGCCGGTCGCCTCGTCACCGGTCTTGCCGAGGTCGCCGAGCTTGGCCGCGGCGTGCACAAGTGCACTACCGCCACCGGGGATAATGCCTTCCTCGATCGCGGCGCGAGTAGCGGAGATCGCGTCCTCGAGCCGGTGCTTCTTCTCCTTCAGCTCGACCTCGGTCGCCGCGCCGGCCCTGAGCACCGCCACGCCGCCGGCGAGCTTCGCCACCCGCTCCTGCAGCTTTTCCCGGTCCCAGTCAGAGTCGGTGTTCTCGATCTCGAGGCGCAGCTGGCGGATCCGGTCATTGACCTCAGACTGGTCACCAGCCCCGTCGATGATCGTGGTCGTGTCCTTGGTCACCACCACCCGCCGGGCCTGCCCGAGCACGTCCAGCCCGGCCAGTTCCAGCTTGATGCCGACCTCCTCGCTGACGACCTGGCCGCCGGTCAGGATGGCCATGTCGGCGAGCATCGCCTTGCGCCGGTCGCCGAACCCCGGAGCCTTCACGGCCACGACGTTCAGCAGTCCGCGAATCTTGTTGACGACGAGCGTCGACAGTGCCTCGCCCTCAACGTCCTCCGCGATGACCAGCAACGGCTTCTTGGTCTGCGCAATCTGCTCGAGCAGCGGCAGGAACTCGGCCATCGAGGAAATCTTGCCGCCGTCCAGCAGGATGTAGGCGTCTTCGAGCACCGCCTCCATCCGCTCCGGGTCGGTGCTGAAGTAGGCCGAGATGTAGCCCTTGTCGAACTGCATACCCTCGGTGAACTCGAGCTCGATCCCCATGGTCGGGGCTTCCTCGACGGTGATCACGCCGTCCTTGCCGACCTTGTCGAACGCCTCGGCGATGACCGCGCCGATCTTCTCGTCCTGCGCGGAGATGGTCGCGACGTTCGCAATCTCGGCGCGCTCCTCGACCTCCCGCGCGGACGTGACCAGGCTCTCGGCGATGGCAGCTGCCGCCGCGTCGATGCCGCGCTTGAGTTCGATCGGGTTCGCTCCGGCGGCCACGCTTCGCAGCCCCTCGGCGACCATGGCCTGCGCGAGCACCGTCGCGGTCGTCGTACCGTCGCCGGCCACGTCATTGGTCTTGGTGGCGACTTCCTTGGCGAGCTGAGCGCCAAGGTTCTCTGTCGGGTCTTCTAGTTCGATCTCACGGGCGACGGTCACGCCGTCGTTGGTGATCGTGGGTGCGCCCCACTTCTTGTCGATCACCACGTTGCGGCCCTTAGGGCCGAGCGTCACCTTGACGGCGTCCGCGAGGCGGTTCACGCCACGCTCGAGCGCCCGGCGCGCGTCCTCGTTGTATTCCAGGCTCTTCGCCATTGAGCACCTCGTTGTCTAGCTGGCGGTGTTCGAATCTCGTGTTGCCGGTGCTTGGGCAAGCGACCGGTTTCGTCACGCGACCGCCCCGGACCGGGCCGCTGCGCTGAGCCGCGAACCGAGCCGGGGCGGTACCGGGCCGATGGTGCCGGCCGCTACTGCCGGGCCAGCGCGGCCACCAGGCTGTGCCACCAAGGGCAAGTCCGGTGTCGCGCGCCTGCCAGGCGCGGGCCAGGCCCGCGCGTGAACCTGCTCGCTACTTCTCGATGATCGCGAGCACGTCCCGGGCGGAGAGCACCAGGTACTCCTCGCCGTGATACTTCACTTCCGTGCCGCCGTACTTGCTGTAAAGAACGACGTCGCCGACCTTCACGTCCATCGGGACGCGCTTGGCGCCGGCATCGTCGAAACGGCCGGGGCCAACCGCCAGGACTTCGCCCTCCTGGGGCTTCTCCTTGGCGGTGTCGGGAATCACCAGCCCGGATGCAGTGGTCTGCTCCGCCTCAAGCGGGCGAACCACGATCCGGTCTTCGAGCGGCTTGAGAACAACCTTGGTGGCGGTCGTCACGATCTGACCTCCCCCTCCGGAAAGGGCTAGCTGAATTAGAGAGTGTCGACCATGTCGGCCTGCCGTCGCGGGTGTCAGACCAACCTCGTCGTATTAGCACTCTAACCTAGCGAGTGCCAATTCCGAACTTTAACCTGACCCCCTCGCCACGTCAAACTCACCGCCGACGTCGCCCGCGCGGCAGGCGCGCTAGGCCGCCGTGACAGCGGTCACCGGCAGTGAGGAATCTGCGGCGAAGTCCAGACGAGACGGCTCGGCACCTCGGCCGAGGAGTTCGGCGCCGAGCGCCGCGACCATGGCGCCGTTGTCGGTGCACAGGCCGGGCCGCGGCACGCGAAGCCGTATCCCGGCCGCCTCGCAGCGCTGCAGCGCGAGCGCCCGCAGCCGCGAGTTGGCGGCCACGCCGCCGCCAATGACCAGGTCGTGCACGCCGTGTGCCAGGCATGCATCGACCGCCTTACGAGTCAGGACGTCCGCCACCGCCTCCTGGAACGAGGCAGCCACGTCCGCGACGGGCACAGGTTCGCCCGCAGCCTGCCGGGCCTCGACCCATCGCGCGACCGCGGTCTTCAGGCCGGAAAACGAGAAGTCGCTGGTACCGTCCGCGTACTTGCCCCTCGGGAAGGGAACGTGCGCGCCGTCGCCGGCTGTCGCTGCCCTGTCGATGTGCGGTCCACCGGGGAAGGGCAGCCCGAGCACCCTCGCCACCTTGTCGAACGCCTCGCCAGCAGCGTCGTCGATGGTTGCGCCGAGCGGCTCGACATCGGCCGCGAGGTCGGGCACAAGCAGCAGCGAGGAGTGCCCGCCGGACACGAGCAGCGCCACCGCGGGAGACGGCAGCGGGCCGTGCTCGAGCTGGTCGACAGCAACGTGCGCGGCCAGGTGGTTGACGCCGTACAGCGGCTTGCCGAGTGCGATCGCGTAGGCCTTCGCCGCGCAGACCCCGACGAGCAGCGCGCCGGCCAGCCCGGGCCCCGCGGTGACCGCGATAGCGTCCACGTCGGCGAGCCGCACGCCAGCGCCCGCCAGTGCCCTGTCGACGGTGGGCACGAGCGCCTCGAGGTGAGCCCGGCTCGCGACCTCCGGCACCACGCCACCGAACCTCGCATGCTCGTCAACGCTGGAGGCCACGGCGTCTGCCAGCAGCTCACGGCCGCGGACCAAGCCGACTCCTGTTTCGTCGCAGGAGGTCTCGATGCCCAGCACAAGCGGCTCCGCTGCCGCCGCGCCGGTCACGGCGCACCCCCAACCGCGTCCCGGGCAACGGCGTCAGCCGGGGCAAGATCACGCCGCATCACGATGGCATCGGTGCCAGATGGCTGGTAGTAGCCGCGCCTGATGCCAATCTCCGTGAAGCCCCACCGCTGGTACAGGCGTTGCGCTCGCGCGTTGTCGGCCCGCACCTCGAGGAAGATCTCGGTGCAGCCACGCCTCGCGGCCTCGGCGAGCAACGCCGCGACCAGCTCGGAACCGATGCCCTGGCCCCAGCGGATGGTGGCGACCGCAATGGTCAGGACGTCGGCTTGTCCCCCGGCTGTCATCAGGCCCGCATAGGCGACGATGCCCTCTTCGTCCTCTGCGACAACGTAGTAGCGGCTGTCAGGCTGCTGGGCAAGCTCACCGGCGAGCATCTGCCGCGACCAGGCCTCGGCACCGAACAGAGCCACCTCGAGTTCCAGCACGCTGTCCAGGTCGGCGGTGGTCATGATGCGTAGTCGCGGCCGGCTCACGGTGTCACCCGCTTCCGCGGTCCAGGCTCCCTGGCGTCGGGCTTACGCAAGTAGAGCGGCTCTGCAGGCAGCGGCGGCTCCCCGGCTTTGATCCGGCGCGCCGCTAGCTGCGCAAGCGTCACTGCGGACGGGAAGCTGGGCGGGATCTGGCGACCGGCCAGTTCGGCGCTGATCAAGCCGCCCTCTCCGGCCACCGGCAGCCCACCAGGGAGTTCGTCAGCCGGGCCGACGTGCGGGCCGCAGGTTCGCTGGACGGACGGCGAGTAGCCGGCCCAGTAAAGCTCACGGCGTCGGGCGTCGGTAGCGACAACGAACGGCCCGTCCGCGGCGACAGCCGCCGCGATCACGTCGAGCGTGCAGAACCCGTCCAGGCGGATCGCGAGCGCACTGGCCAGCACCCGGGCCGTGACCAGGCCAGCCCGCAGCCCGGTATAAGGACCCGGTCCGGTGCCGACGGCGATAGCTGTCAGGTCGGCACGGCTGGCCCCGACGGCGCTCAGCACGGCCGCGATGGACGTCGCCAGCAACTCGCCGTGCTTGCGGGCGTCAACCGCCGACTCCTCCGCGATCACGCCGGACCCGTCGTGCAGCGCCACAGTCACCGCCGGGGTGGCAGTGTCGAACGCGAGCAGCAGCACGGTTGCCCAGCCTAACGGCCCCGGCCGACCGCCCGGCCAGCGCCGGGTCAGGGCAGCGCCACGCTGGGTCGGTCAGCCCAGCGCCCCGGTCAGGCCTTGGGCTGCGTCATTACCTTTGCCAGCACGCTGGCTGCCGCGCTGCGCGCCCCGTTCTCGAGGGTGCTGACTGCGACGGGACCGAAGCCGTGGCCGGACTCCTGACCCTGAAGGGACACCGTGACGAGCACGTTGCGCTCGAGCACGTTGATGGTCACGACGTCGGTGACGATCCCGCCGATGTGTTCGCGCTGGAACGCGCTGAACGCCTGCTGGCCCATTCCCGCCAGCGGCGTGATCGCGGCGGGCGGCAGCGGGGACCGCTTCGCCGGGTGCGCGAGCGACAGCCTGGCCAGCTTGAAGTTGTCACTCGCGTACTGCGAGGCGCTGCCGTCGCCGCTCGCGGCGGCGAAGGGCTGGAACGCCTGAGCCGTCACCTCCAGCACAAGGAACACCGGCTTGGCATCAACGGTGAAGCTGCACTGGCTGTCGCCGGCGCTCGAGGAGGTCTGCGTGACGGCCCGGTGCGGACCAGGCAGGTAACCGTTCAGGACCGCGGGGCTGACAGCCGTGCACGCGTCCGGCACGGACTTGAACTCGCCGGGCAGCAACTGCGTGACGTACGGCAGCGGCTTAGGGCTATGGTGCGTGACGATCGCCGCGACGCCGGCCGCGATGACGCACGCGACGATGGCGGTACCCGTCCACACATACACGCGACGGCGCGACTTGCGGAGCCGGGCGAGCGCTGCTCGCCTGCCGCCGACCCGGGTCGGCCGCGGCCGGCCCGTCGTCGGCCGACCATCTTGCCGGGTGCCACCGTCCGGCTCAAACCCTGCCGTTTCGTAGTCAACAGCAGGTGCGTAGTCGACGGCGGGAGCGCGATGCCGGGTTCCGGCCTGCCGTGGCTGGTATTGGCTCGGCCCAGCCCACGGCGGCAGATCAGTGTCCTGCTCCGGGGCGAAGGCATCCATACGCTGCCACGGCGCCGGGGGGCGGTCGCGTCGTGGCGGTGTGACGCGCTCGGGACGGCCGGCGTGCGAGCTGTGCTGGCCGGAACTGTGCTGGCCCGAGCTGTGCTGGCCCGAGCTGTGCTGGCCGGAACTGTGCTGGCCGGAACTGTGCTGGCCGGAACCCGGCTGCTGCGAGTAACGGCGGGGCGGGGGGCCCTGCTGAGCCACGGCGCGCCTCCGGAGTAGCGCATAGTGGCCGTGGCCATCCACGGCACAGCTGTCGAGGTTTAACCAGGCAGTGTAGTGGCCCCGACAGCGCCAGGAGGACAATTCGGGCCGGTCGGCATCCGGTCGCGGACCGCATCGGCAAGCCGCCCAGCCGCCGCGCCGGCCCACCGGTCGCCCCGACCGGTAATGCGCACCGTGCGCGGCCCATCGGCTTCGTCGTGCATGCCCTGGTCAGGGGCTCCGGCGGTCGGCTCATCGGGCGCTCCGGGGGTCGTCCGCCGGGTCGGCTCATCGGGCGCTCCGGGGGTCGTCCACCGGGTCGGCTCATCGGGGGCTCCGGGGGTCGTCCCCGGGTCGGCACTGCGGCCGGCTCGGCCTCGATGCCCACCGACAGGTAACTGGCCGCCAGGTCCTCGACGAGCCCCTCCCCCCACTCCACGACCGTCACCGACGTCGCCATCTCGGAGTCCAGGTCCAGGTCGTCTACTTCGGCCTTGCTGCCGAGCCGGTAAGCGTCCGCATGCACGAGCCCCGGCCCGCCGTGCAGTGCAGGGTGCACCCGGGAGATGACGAACGTGGGCGAGGTCACCCGGCCGCGGACCCGCAGCCCTGCCCCGATGCCCTGCGCGAGCGTGGTCTTGCCTGCCCCGAGCGGTCCGGACAGCACGACCAGGTCACCAGGGCCGAGCAGGCTGGCCAGCCGCTCGCCAAGCTCTCGCATCTGCGCGGCGGTGGCGACAGTGACCCGTTCGGTCACGCCAGCCGCTTCCTCGTGGCGGCGCGGTCGAGCGCGAGCGCGACGAGGTCGGCAATCTCCTCGGTCACGACCTCGTGCTGTTCCAGGATGACCATGTGCCCGGCCCTGGGCACCAAAACCAGGCTCGCGCCGGGGATCGAGGCCGCCAGGCTCGCGGCTTGCCTGGCCGGAATCAGCCGGTCATGCTCGCCAGCCATGACCACGGTCGGAACGCGGCCGATGGTGGCGAGTGCTCCGCGCTTGTCGTGGTCGAGCAGCGCAAGGTAGAAGTCGGCCACCACATCGATCGGGGTCGACCTGATGACGCGTTCGAGGAAGTCCACGATCGCGGGGCTCACGTCGGGGTCGCCGAATGCGATGAACCTCGTCGACAAGAACGCCAGGTCGCCGCCGGCCGCCCTGATCCGCTCGATCAGCGCGGCGCGCCTGCCGCGGGAGGAGCCGCGCAGCAGCGGCGGCGTGGCGACTCTCGCGACTCCGCGCAGCGGCACGGGCAGCCATGTGGTGGCGTCAACGAGGTGGTCGGTGGTCGAGATCAGCACAGTGCCGATGACCTTGCTGCCGAACAGCTCGGGCTGCTGGGCAGCGAGCGCCATGATCGTCATCCCGCCCATGGAGTGACCGACGAGCACGGCGCGCTTACGGCCGGGTACCGTCGCGGCGAGCACGGCCGCCAGGTCGGCACCCAGCTGATCGATGGTCACGTGCGCGGGGTCGCTGCGCCCGGACTTCCCGTGGCTGCGCTGGTCCCAGCAGACCACTCGCAGATCCTCCGACAGATCCTTTCGCTGGTAGTGCCAGACGGCCTGGTTGAGCGTGTAACCGTGACAGAAGACGAGAGTGACCGGCGCATCGTCTGGCCCGGAGACCTCCGCATGCAGCGCGACCCCGTCGTCGGCGAGCACAATGACCGGGCGGCCGCGGATCTTGCCGAGCGGCTCGTTGGCCGCCGGATCCGGGCGCAGCCGGAGCCGACCGACGGCGACCCGTTCCGCGGCGATCACCGCGCCGGCACCGGCGGCCGCGATCCCGGTCGCGACGCCAGCGACGCTAGTGAGCCGCCGCCACCTTGCCATCGGTTCTCCCGTCTAGAGCATGCACGGCCGTATCACGGACCGCTGTTACCCCAGAGTAGGTTCTTGGAACCTTGCCGGTAAACCGCGTGACTATCTCGTAAGAAATCGTGCCGAGCGCCTCTGCCCACTCCTGCGCTGTCGGCTCGCCGTGATCCCCGGGCCCGAAGATGACGACCTCGTCGCCGGCCTCGGCCTGCTCGCCGCCGAGGTCGAGCACGACATGGTTGAGGTTGACAGTGCCAGCCACCGGGACACGCCTGCCCCGGGTGAAGAACAGGCCAGCCTGGTTCGTCGCGTGCCGCGGGATCCCCTCGTTGTAACCGAGCGCCAGCACGCCGAGCGTCGTCTCGCCGAGCGCGGTGTAGCGATGGGCGTAGGAAACCGCCGTGCCCGCCGGGACCCGCTTGACCTGGATCAGCCGGGCGCGGATGGTCATCGCCGGGCGGAGCCAGTCTGGCGCCCCGCCCGGCAGCGTGCATAGGCCGAACGCTGCGCCGCCGGGCCTGACCAGGTCGAAGTGACTGTCCGGGAGGGTGAGGGTGGCCGGGCCGTTAGCCATGTGACGCACCTCTAGCCGCGCTCCAGCCTGCTCGGCTAGCCGTACCGCGGACCGGAAGTCGTCGATCTGGGTCCCGATGGTCGGGTGGCCTGGCATGTCGGCGCAGGCGAAGTGCGACCAGACGCCCACCACCCGGACGTGTCCGGCAGCCTCAGCGGCGAGTGCGGCATCCAGCAGTGCCGGCCAGGCTGCCCGGATGGCGCCGCCCCGGCTCATCCCGGTGTCGGCCTCGAGGTGGACCCTGGCGGGCTTGCCGGCCTCGACGGCGGCCGCGGCGATCTGGCTGATCAGCTCGGGCGAGCCCGCAGTGAGATCCACGTCATGCGCGATCGCCTCGGCGTGCGCCGCGTCCGGGGAGCCGTGCAGGCTCAGCACAGGCACGTCCAGGCCTGCTCGCCGGAGCGCCACCGCATCGGCGAGGTGCAGTACTCCCAGCCAGCTTGCGCCGCCCGCCACCGCGGCACGAGCGGAGGGAATCATGCCGTGGCCGTAACCGTCGGCCTTGACGACCGCCATGACTGCCGCGCCGCCGACGTGGCCACGCAGCGCGGCGACGTTCGCCTGGATGGCGTCGAGGTCGACAAGCGCCTCTGGTTGACCGTCCATGGCGTCCAGTCTGCCAGCCGGGCTGGCCTGCCAGGCTCGTTGCCTTCGGGCTAACGGTTCCCGGCCCACAGTCCGGTTCGCGATCGCCGGCCGGCCGTGATAGGCAATCCTCATGCCAGAACTCATCCCCCTGACCGTCCTGTTCGGTAACCCGGAGCGGGTCAGCCCGCGGATCTCGCGCGACGGCTCACAGCTCGCGTGGATCGCTCCTCGGAACGGCGTGCTCAACGTCTGGGTCGCGCCCGTCAGCCCGGAGCAGGGCGTGGACTGGACGGCCGCCCGCGTCGTGACCGACGACACCGACCGCGGCATCCGGCAGTTCGCCTGGACCCATGACGGCCATCACCTGCTGTACCTGCAGGACACCGGCGGCGACGAGAACTGGCGGCTGCACGACGTGGACCTGCTGACCATGGAGCACCGCGACCTGACGCCGTTCGACGGTGTGCAGACGCAGATCATCGGGCTCGAGCGCAGCCGTCCCGATGAAGTGCTGCTCGGCCTGAACCGGGCCAACCCGCAGCTGCACGACGTGTACCGGCTCAGCCTGACCACCGGCGAGCTGACCAAGGAGATCGACAACCCCGGCTACATCGGCTGGGTTGCAGACACCGACCTGCAGGTCAGGGCTGCCGTCGCGCCGCAACCGGATGGCAGCTACGCACTGATGGTCCGCAGCGACGCCGGCTCAGACTGGCGGGAGCTCATGCGGATCCCGGCCGACGACGCGGAAACCACTGAGGTGGCCGCTTTCTCGGCCGATGGCAGATCACTACTGCTGGTCAGTTCGATCGACGCGGAGACCAGCAGGCTCGTGCGGATGGACCTGGATACCGGCGCGATCGAGGTGCTCGCCGAAGATCCTGAAGCCGACGTCAGCGGCGTCAAGGTCCACCCGGTCACCAGGCAGCCCCAGATTGTCGCCACGCTCAAGGCGCGGATGGAGTACCGGGTGCTCGATGAGTCGGTGGCCGCCGACCTTGAGGCCATCCGGGCGCTGCATCCGGGCGACCCGACCTTCCAGGGCACCGATGACGCCGACCGGACGTGGCTGGTCGCCTTCACCAACGACTCGGGCGCGATTCCTTTCTTCGCTTACGACCGGCAGACCCGCAGCGCCCAGTTCCTGTTCGAGCATCAGCCCGAGCTCTCCAAGTACGAGCTGGCGGCCATGGAGCCGTTCACCTACCAAGCGCGCGACGGCCTGACGGTACACGGCTACGCCACGTTCCCGCCCGGCAAGGACCGGACCGACCTGCCGACGGCACTGTTCGTGCACGGCGGGCCGTGGGGCCGCGACGCCTGGGGTTACAACCCGAACGCGCAGTGGCTGGCCAACCGCGGCTACCTGTGCCTGCAGGTCAACTTCCGCGGCTCGGCCGGTTACGGGAAGGCGTTCCTCAACGCGGGCGATCGTGAGTGGGGCGCGAAGATGCAGGACGATCTCAGCGACGCGGTCGCGTACGCAATCGGCCAGGGCTGGGCTGACCCGGCGAAAGTGGCGATCATGGGCGGCTCCTACGGCGGCTATGCGGCCCTCGCCGGTGCTGCGTTCACGCCCGACCTGTACGTGTGCGCCGTCGACATCGTCGGGCCGTCCAACCTGATCACCCTGATCCAGACCATTCCGCCCTACTGGGCGCCGATGATCTCCCTGTTCCACCGGCGGGTAGGCGACCCGGACAAGGACGCCGACTTCCTGTGGTCGCGCTCGCCGCTGTCCCGCGTCGACCAGATCAGGATCCCGCTGCTGATCGGGCAGGGCGCGAACGACCCGCGGGTCAAGCAGGCCGAATCCGAGCAGATCGTCGCCGCGCTGGCCAAGGCCGGCATCGAGTACGACTACATGCTCTTCCCCGATGAGGGGCACGGCTTCGCCAAGCCGGCAAACCGGCTGAGGTTCTACGCGGCAGCCGACAGGTTCCTGGCGAAGTACCTCGGAGGCCGATCCGAGTAGCCCTCGCGGCCCGGGCGCGCGAACTACAGTGCGGCGAACTGACCCGTTCCCTTTACGGTCCTGATCGCCTCGGGCAGCGCGGTGAGCACGTCGCCGGCGCCGATCGGCGCACCGTTTGCGGCCAGCCGGCCCGCCATGCCGTGCAGGTATGCGGCCGCGCCAGCGGCTTGCAGCGGTGCGAGCCCCTGGGCTAGCAGGGCGCCAGACAGGCCGGAGAGCACGTCGCCGGAGCCAGCGGTGGCCAGCCAGCTTGATCCCGTGGGGTTGACGAGCGTCGGCTCGCTGGCGTCGGGCTCGGCGATGACCGTGGTCGAGCCCTTCAGCAGGACCGTCACACCGAGATCCGCGGCCGCGGCGCGCGCGTAATGCAGCCGGCGCGCCTCGATGTCCGCCCGGTCCGCGGCTATCAGCCTGGCCAGCTCGCCCGCGTGCGGAGTGATGAGCGTGGGGGCACTCCTTGGCAGCAGGTCCCGGTTCGCGGCGAGCACGGTCAGGCCATCCGCGTCCACCAGCACCGGCAGGCTGCTGGCCAGCACCGTGGCCAGCTCGGCGCGCGCTTGGTCGCCGGTGCCGAGGCCGGGGCCGGCCACCCACGCCTGTACCTGCCCGGCCGCCTCGATGGCGCTGGCCGGGCTCGCCTCGTCGGCTTCGGTCAGCACCGCTTCGGGCCAGTGCTGCCTGACCACCTGCAGCGCGGCGGGTGCGGAAATCAGCCGGACCATGCCGGCGCCGCCGCGGATGGCGCCGCCAACGCACAGCACCGCAGCGCCGGTGTACCGATCGCTGCCCGCCAGCACGCCGAGCACGCCCCGCCGGTACTTGTCCGACTCGGCCGTGGGCTCCGGCAGCACTGCCGCGACGTCTGCGGCCTGCAGCGCGGTCACCGTCGGCTCGGCCAGGAACGGCCCGAGCCCGATGTCGACAAGCTCGGCCGCGCCCGCCTGGCTGGCCCCGGGGTCGATCAGCAGGCCTGGCTTCCAGGTGCCGAAGGTGACCGTGACGTCGGCCCGGACGGCCGTTCCGTGTACCTCGCCGGTGTCCGCATCGATGCCGCTCGGCAAGTCAACCGCGGTCAGCACGGCCCCGTCAGCCCGTGCCTGCTCGGCGAGCAACGCCAGCTCCGCGGCCGGACCGCGCAGGCCGCCGTGCCCGCCGATGCCGGTCAGCCCGTCGATGATCAGGTCGGCTGCCGCGATCGCGCGCCGCGTGGCCCGCGCAATCTCTGGCGCCGGATCGCCAGCTGCCCCGGCGCCCGCCAACGCGATGACCTGGCCGCCGCTCGCGAGCAGTTCGGCCTGGCCCGCCTGATGCAGCTGGGCACTCGCCGCGACCACAGTCACGGCGGCGCCGCGACGGGCCAGCCTGGCACCGGCGAAGAGCGCGTCACCGCCGTTGTCGCCACCGCCCGCCAGTACGACGACCCGGGCTCCATAGACCTCCCCGAGCAGGCCTGCGCAGACGGACGCGAGGCCAGCGGCCGCCCGCTGCATCAGCGCACCGTCCGGCACCTTGGCCATCAGCGCCTGCTCAGCCGCCCGAACCGCGGCAACGGAGTGAGCGTTCCTCATTATCGAGTCACCAGCCGTCCCGTTCTGCGGAGTAGATCGCGCTTTGTCCTCAGATCCCGCTCGCCCTGGCCGCCGGGTCCGCACCGATATGTTCGCCCTAGGCGAACAGCATCTCGCTCCACCCGGCAGCAAACGCCAGTTGCCAAGCCTGCCATGCCATGGTCGGCTGCCGTGTGGCGGCTGAGCCTTTGCAAAACTAATGGATACCGGTCTAAAAGCCGCGAATCGCCGCCGGCGCGGGTGCCGTGGGTCCGCCGGGAAGGGCGCCTTTGTGACGTTGCAGCCCCACTAATGGCG
>JASHTT010000504.1 GCA_030040415.1 Streptosporangiaceae bacterium
AGCTCATCGAGCTGGCGAACGCCGATCCGCGCCGCGGGAAGGGGCACACCAGGGAGCTGACCAGGATCAGCCTGGACGCGGACGCGCTCAGCCACCTGTCGTCGTTCGGCCTGGACGAGCACTCGGTACCAGCGAGCGGCCAGGTCGTGACGCTGCGCCGGAACGCGAACTTGTCCACCGGCGGCACGAGCAGGGACGTCACCGACATCGTGCACGACGAGGTCGCCGAGATGTGCCGGCGCGCCGCCGCCGTCTCCGGGCTGGACGTCTGCGGCATCGACGTGCGTCTTGCGGACATCTCGGTGCCGCTGCGTGACGCCCCCCGGCCCGGCGTGCTGGAGCTGAATGCCTGCCCAGGCCTTCGGATGCACCTGTCGCCCACTGAGGGGAGGTCGCGGGACGTCGCGGCGTCCGTGGTGGACAGCCTGTACCCGCCCGGTGCGCCTGCGCGGATCCCGCTGGCGTCCGTCACCGGTACCAACGGCAAGACGACGGTGGTGCGCATGATCGGCCAGGTGCTGAGCCAGGCCGGGCTGCGGGTCGGCGTTACCTGCACCGAGGGCGTCTACATCGGCGGCAACCTCGTCTACCAGGCAGACGCGTCCGGCCCGCGGTCGGCCGAGATGGTGCTTGACGACCCGTCGGTGGAAGCCGCCGTACTGGAGACCGCGCGCGGCGGCATCATCCGCAGCGGCCTCGGTTACGACCAGGCGGATGTCGCCGTCGTGACGAACATCAGCGAGGACCACCTCGGCAGCGACGGCATCGACGACCTCGACGAGCTGATCCACGTCAAGGCACTGGTGGCGGAGGAGATACGCGACGGCGGCTGCGTGGTGCTCAACGCCGACGACCCGGCTTCGGCCGGGATGGCTGACCGCCGCGCCGTGCGCATGCGCACGCCGGTCATCAGGTACTTCAGCCTGCAGCCGGGCAATCCCATCGTGGCCCAGCACAAGCTGGCCGGCGGGCTGTGCTACGAGGTGGTCGACGGCCAGCTGACCGAGACCGAGGCGGGCCACGGGCGGTCGCTGATCAGCGTCAGCGACGTCCCCGGCGCGTTCGGTGGTCTGGCCAGTCACGTCGTCGCCAACGCGCTTGCCGCGCTCGCCGCCTGCCGGGCGCTTGGCGTCAGCGCCAAGGACTGCCGGCGCGGGCTGGCCGGGTTCCTGCCGGTCGAGCACAACCCCGGGCGCGGGGACGTCTACTGGGCGGGCGCGCACCCGGTCGTCGTCGACTACGGGCACAACACGGCGGCGCTGCAGGCTACCTGTCAGTTCGTCTCCGCCGCGTGGGGTGATGCAACCACCGCGGACGGCCCCGCCGGGGGCGCCCCGGCCGCCGGCGCTGGTGCTGACGCGCACGCCGATCCGGCAGCCGCTGCCGGGGGCGTGGCTGTGGTCACGCTGCCCGGCGACCGGCGGGACGACCTGCTGGTGCAAGCGGCGCAGGCCATCGCCGGCTGGTTCGGCAAGGTCGTGCTCTACGAGGACAGCGACAAGCGCGGTCGCCAGCCAGGCGAGATGACCGAGCTGATCGGCAACGCGCTGCGGGACGCCCGACCCGGCATCGTCTGCCAGCGCGCGGAGGGCCCCGCAGAGGCGCTACGGGCTGGCCTCGCGATCGCGTCGGACCGCGCGCCGATCCTGTTCATCTACGAGAAGCTTGGCATCGCCCTGGAGGTGCTGGCATCGGCGGGCGCCCGGCCGGAGCCACCCGCGCCCATCTAGATGTCAGGCGAGTACGGTGAGGCCACGTGATGCCGTCCAGGGATGAGTTCCTGGCCGAGCGCCGTCGGCTCGGCCCGGAGCGGATGGACGCCCTGTTCGCCCCTGCTTACGACGAGCGCTGGGGCGAGGTCAACGAGTCGCACCAGGCTTTCGTCCGCATGCTGATCGACTCGACGCCGAATGGCGCGCTGCTGCTCGATGCCGCCTGCGGAACTGGTAAGTACTGGCCGCAGCTGCTGGCAGCGGGCCGGCGTGTGCTCGGGATCGACCGGTCGGCCGGAATGCTGGTGCAGGCCAGGGCCAAGTTCCCGGACGTCGAAACCCGCCAGCTCGCGCTCGAGGACCTGAGCGCCACTGCTGACTGGGCAGGCCGGTTCGATGGCTTGCTCTGCGTCGACGCGATGGAGAACGTCCCGCCGGAGATCTGGCCCGTTGCCCTGGCCGGCTTCGCCCGCGTGGTCAAGCCCGAGTCCCCGGTCTACCTGACCGTCGAGCTGCCCGGTGACGACGAGCGGCGCGCGGCGGCGGATCCGGAGCCGCCGCTGGTCAGCGGCGAGGTGCTGTGGCCGGACGAGCACGGCGGCGGCTACCACTACTACCCCGGGCCTGACCTGGTGGCGTCGTGGCTCGCGGCCAGCGGCCTCACGGTGCTCGATGCAGCCGACGCCGACGGTTACCGGCACATCCTCGCCCGCACAGCGGCCGCCTCGCCCGGCCGGTACAACCGGAGGTACAGACCGCCGGGGGCGTTCGATGAGTCCTAGCCGACGCTACCCCGGCCGCTTGTCAGTGACCGCGCGATGACCGTGCGCAGGATGTCGTTCGTGCCCTCGCCGATGACCATCAGCGGCGCGTCCCGGTACAGCCGCTCGACCGTGAACTCGCGCGAGTAGCCGTACCCGCCGTGCACCTGCATGGCGTCGATCGCGCACTGCATCGCGACCTCGGAGGCAAACACCTTTGCCATGCCCGACTCCAGGTCAGTGCGCTGGCCGGCATCGCCCTTCGACGCCGCCCAGTACACAAGCAGCCGCGCGGCCTGCAGCTTCATGGCCATGTCCGCGAGCTTGAGCTGGACGGCCTGGAACCCGGAGATCTTCTGCCCGAACGCCTCTCGCTGACCTGCGTAGCGCAGCGCCTGGTCGTATGCCTCCTGCGCCACGCCG
>JASHTT010000505.1 GCA_030040415.1 Streptosporangiaceae bacterium
ACCGACTGGAGCTGGCGCGGGATCTTCTTCGTCAACCTGCCCGTCGGCGTCGCCGCGATCGCCGTGACGATCTGGAAGGTCGACGAGTCGCGCGACCCGAACCCGCGGTCGGTAGACTGGGCCGGATTCGCGCTGTTCACCGGCGCGCTCGGCGGGCTCGTCTACGGACTGATCCGGGCCGGCGAGCAGGGCTGGTCCGATCCAGGTGTGCTGATCTGCCTTGCGGGTGCAGCCGCCCTGCTGGTCGCGTTCCTTGTCGTAGAGCGCTACGGCAGGAACCCGATGGTCAACCTGGCGCTGTTCCGGGTGCCCACGTTCGCCGGCGGCTCGGTCGCCGCGTTCGGGATCAACGGCTGCGTCTACGCGATGATCCTCTACATCGTGCTGTACCTGCAGGACCTCCTCGGCTACAGCGCCCTGCAGACCGGGCTGCGGCTGCTGCTCATGTCGGCGGTGACGCTGCCCGCGGCCATCGCGTCCGGCAAGCTCAGCAGCCGGGTGCCGAGCAGGGTGCTCGTCGGCGCGGGCCTGGCGCTGTGCGGGCTGGGGCTGCTGCTCATGGCCGGCCTCACCCCGGGCTCGGGCTGGACTCACCTCATTCCCGGCCTGGTGCTGGCCGGGATCGGCTCCGGCCTGGTGAACCCGGCACTCGCCGGGACGGCTGTCGGTGTCGTGCAGCCGAATGCGGCGGGCATGGCGTCGGGCATGAACACAACGTTCCGCCAGGTCGGCATCGCCACCGGGATCGCGGTGTTCGGCACGCTGTTCGCTACCAGGCTGACCGACCAGGTCATCGCCGGACTGCGCGGGACGCTGCCCGCCGGCCGTGCCCACGACGTTGCTAGTGCCGTTGTCCAGGGCCAGGCCGGGCACGCCTTCGCCGCACTCCCGCCGACGGCCAGGCACGCCGCCGCGCAGGTGGCGCGGGCGTCGTTCGCCGCCGGACTGAACGAGATCCTGCTGGTGAGCGGCGTCGGCGCGCTGGCCGCTGCCGTTGTCGCGACCGTCATGATCCGGCGCAGGGACTTCGTCGCGCACGTGCAGCCGCAGGCCGAGCAGCGAGTCCCAGCCAGCGTCTGATGGTTTCTGTAAATTGACGTACATGGACACCATCGAAACCGCTCGGCGGGTCCGCGAGATCCTGGCGGCTGCGGCGGCCGCTGACCTGCCCGCCGACGTCGGACTCACACCGGAGCGAGCCGAGCAGCTGCTCGCCGAGGTCCGGTCAGGGCGCGACAGCAGGTAAGACGCGAGGACCCGTTCGTGAAGATCCTGCACACCAGCGACTGGCACGTCGGCAAGATACTCAAGGGCCGCGACCGGCACGAGGAGCACGAGGCCGTCCTGCGCAACATCGTGCAGACGGCGCGGGCCGAAGACGTCGACGTGGTGCTGATCGCGGGTGACCTGTTCGAAACCTCCGTGCCCAGCCCGACCGCGCAGGGCCTGGTCATGCGTGCGCTGCTCGCGCTGCGCGAGGACAGCCGCCAGGTCGTCGCGATCGCGGGCAACCACGACAACGCGAACTTGCTGGACAGCGTGTACCGGCCGGTACTCGGCGAGCTGGGGCTGCATGTGCTGGGCTCGCCGCGGCCCCCGGCGAACGGCGGGGTGATCCGCCTCTGGAGCCGCACGGGCGAGGAGGCGGTCGTCTCCGCTCTGCCGTTCCTCTCCCAGAGGTATGCGGTGCGGGCGGCGGAACTGCTCCTGCACGAGGCTGCGCAGCACGCGCTCGACTACTCCCGCCGGGTGGCCGCCGTCGTCGGCGCGCTCACGCAGGAGTTCACGCCGGACACCGTGAACGTCGTGATGGCGCACGCGACGCTGCTCGGCGGACGCCGCGGTGGTGGCGAGCGGGACGTGCAGACGACGTTCGAGTACGAGCTGCCGCCGGCGATCCTGCCCGCCTCGGCGCACTACGCGGCGCTCGGCCACCTGCACCGTCAGCAGGAGATACCCGCGCCGTGCCCGGCCTTCTACTCCGGCTCGCCGCTGGCCATCGACTTCGGCGAGGAGGCCAACGAGCCGGGCGCGCTGATCGTGACGGCCGCGCCGGGTATCCGCGCCGACGCGCGGCGGGTGGACATCACCGGCGGCCGCCGGCTGAAGACGCTGCGCGGCTCGCTCGATCACGTCATCGACGAAGGCGAGCGGGCGGGCGACGCCTACCTGCGGGTGATCCTCGCCGAGCCCGGCCGCGCTGGACTCGGCGACATGGTCAGGGAGAAGCTGCCGAACGCTCTCGAGGTCCAGCTCGACGAGGCGCACCGGGTGCGGCCCGGCGGCGGGGCAGGCAAGCCGAGCAGGGCTGGGCGTTCGCCGATGGAGTTGTTCGGCGACTACCTGGCGGAGCAGAACGCGGACGACGACCACCGGATCGAGCGGATGTTCGCCGAGCTACTGGACGAGATCACCGGCGGGGAAGCGGCCCCGTAGCCGTTTGGCGCATACCCAAAGGCACGCTACGCTGGTATCAGTCTGATACCATGCTCGCTAGGAGAACCCCATGGCCATGACGCTCCGGTTGTCCGCCGAGGACCAGGCCCTGTTCGCGGAAGAGGCCCGCATCGAGGGCATCTCCGTGCAGCAGTTGGTCGTGCGCAACACACGGGCTGCCATACTCGCCGCCCGTCGCAACCGCCGGCTGGACGAGATAATCGCCGACCTTGGGCGCAAGTCGGCTGAGCTGGATAGCCGGCTCGCCTAGTGATCGACTACCTGTCCACCGAGGACGTGTTGCGCATCCACCACGCCGTGCACGGTTGCCTGGACTTGGCCTGCGTTCGCGACCTCGGGCTCATCGAGTCTGCCGCGGCGCGCCCTCAGGGCAGCTACTTCGGGCAGGCCGCGTACCCAGATCCGTGCGAGAAGGCCGCCGCCTTGCTGCACGCGATAGTGGCCGGCCAGCTGTTCGTGGACGGGAACAAGCGCACCGGCTGGCGCTGCGCGTGGGCGTTCCTCGTGCTCAACGACGTCGGCCAGCTAGCCGAGGACTTCGACGTGGATGCGGCCGAAGAGTTCATGCTGGCAATCGACAACAGGTCTGAGGTGCCAAAGATGGCGGAAACGCTCCGGTCCTTCAGCGCCTAGCCCGGTCGGCGGCGATGGCCGCCAGACCCCCGATGAACAGGTCGGTGCCGAACCGGTAGTGCTCCTCGGGGTTGTCGCACGCGGTCATCGGCACGGCGCACTCGACCAGCCGGGGGTACTTGGCCGGGGGCTGGGACGCGTACCCGACCTGCTTCCTGCGCTGC
>JASHTT010000506.1 GCA_030040415.1 Streptosporangiaceae bacterium
GACCATCGCGTTGCAGGCAGCGGCCCGAAAGTCGGTCACCGTCATCCCGCTCGTCCACCGCCCGGTCGTTTCGACCTCGATCCTGGCCGGCTGGCAGCCGAGCAAGGCGGGGTCCGCGACGCAGGCGACGGCGCACACGTCATGCACCGGCGGCCCGCCCGTGGCGCCTTCGTCGGCGTAGCCACGCAGGCACGGCAGCAGGAGGTCGTCGGCGAGCGGGCCGAGCGCCGCCATCCGGCTGGTGACCTGCTGGGTTGCGACCGCCTGGAGCGTCACGTCCAGGCCGACCACGGTGACGGTCCAGCCGGCCGAGAACACGATCGCGGCGGCTTCGGGATCGGTCGCGATGTTGAACTCCGCGGCCGGGGTCACGTTGCCCCGCGCGCTGGAGCCGCCCATGATCACGAAGTCGGCAACCAGGTCTGGCAGCCGGGGCTCGAGGCGCAGCGCCAGCGCGACGTTGGTGAGCGGGCCGGTAGCGACGAGAGTCAGTTCGCCCGGTTCGGCGCGGGCGGCGGCCACGATGTAGTCAGCCGCGTGTCCCGGCTGCGGCTCTGAGGCCGGCGGCGGCAGCGGCGCTCCGCCGAGGCCGTCCTCGCCGTGCACGTGCCCGGCCGACGATTGCGCGCGCAGCAACGGCGCGGGACTGCCCGCAGTCACCGGCCAGTCACCGCGCAGGAAGTCCCGGAGCCGCAACGCGTTGGCCGTGGTCTTGCCGAGCGGCACGTTGCCGGCCACGGTCGTGACGCCGGCCAAGTCCAGTTCCGGGCTGCCGAGCGCGAACACGGTCGCCAGCGCGTCGTCGACACCCGGATCGCAGTCGAGGATGATCTTCTTCGGCATGACTCCCGCTCATGTTTTCGCAGCCGACTCTATAGTGCGCTTCATGGGGACTGGCAGCATCCCAGCGGGCCGGGTGGTCGTTGTCGGATCGATCAACGTGGACCTCGTCATGCGCGTGCCGGGACTCCCGGCGGCCGGCGAGACGGTGCTGGGCGGCGTGTTCAGCCGGCACGACGGCGGCAAGGGTGCCAACCAGGCAGTGGCCGCTGCGCGGGCCGGCGCGCTGGTGCACATGGTGGGGGCGGTCGGCGAGCGGGACGGCGACGATCCGATCGCCTGCCTCGCCGCCGAGGGCATCGGCGTCCAGCACGTTGCGCGTGTCGATGCGCCGACCGGCCGTGCGTTCGTGCTGGTCGACTCCGGCACCGGGGAGAACCAGATCGCGGTCGCGCCGGGCGCCAACGACCTCGTCGATGCGGATCAGGTAGACGAGGCACTGACAACGTTCGACCTGACGCCGGCCGATGTCGTGCTGCTCTCGTTCGAGTTGCCCCGCGTCCCGCTGCTCGTCGCGGCGGGCATCGCGACCTGGATCGGCGCCAGGGTCGTGGTGAACCCGGCGCCCGCGCGGCCGGCCTACGAGGACGTGCTGACGGGCGCGATCAGCACCCCGAACGCGGGCGAGCTTGCCAGCCTGGTCGCGAGCCAGGCCGGACCGCGAGCGGCCGCGGAGGAACTCGCCGGGCGAACCGGCGCTCCGGTCGTTGTCACCCTCGGGCCGGACGGCGCACTGCTCGCCGGCTCGGGTCCGGCGCGGCACTATCCGGGGCACCGGGTCGAGGTCCGGGACACCACGGGGGCGGGGGACACCCTGACCGGCGTGCTCGCGGCCGGCCTGGCCGCCGGCCTTGACCTCCCGTCCAGCGTGCGGCGGGCGGTCGCGGCCGCCGCGCTTGCGGTAACGCGTGACGGGGCGCGGACGGCCATGCCGACGGCAGCGGAGGTCGACAGCATGCTCGGCTAGCCAGCGGGCCCCTGCGGGTAGTAGATGCCGGGGGGCTCGGTGAGCATTCAGTACAGCGGCCTGCTTGTGGTCGCGATCGTGGCGTTCGTCGCGCCGCTACTGGCGCGGCTGATCCCGCGCGGCCTGGTGGCCCCGGTCGTGCTCGAGGTCGTCGGCGGCATCGTGGTAGGCCCGCAAGGACTCGGCCTGGTGCACCCGACCGGCGGGGTCTACCTGCTCTACGAACTCGGCTTCGGCTTCCTGCTGTTCCTGGCTGGCCAGGAGATTGAGATCGAGCGGTTCCGCGGGCCGACATTCCAGCTGACCGCGTACAGCTTCGTGGTGAGCCTCGCGGTCGCCATCCCGATCGCCTTCGGGTTCCGGCAGATCGCGCCGGGCGCGGACGTGCGCCTGGTGGCGCTTGCGCTGACCGCCAGCACGCTTGGCGTGCTGGTACCCGTGCTGCGGGACGCGGGGGAGATCGACACCGACTTCGGCCAGCTTGTGGTCATGGCGGGCTCGGTCGGCGAATTCGGGGCGCTGCTGCTGCTGACCATATTGTTCTCGGCCGGCTCGAAGCCGGTCTGGGTCCAGGTCAGCTACGTGCTCGGCCTCGGCGTCGTGGCGGTCCTGGCGGCGGTGGGCCTGCGGTGGCTGTGGCGCACCGGCTGGCTGCGCAAGGCGCTGCTGGCCACTGACCAGTCGACCTCGCAGCTGCGGATCCGCGGGGCGTTCGTGATCCTGCTGATCTTCGGCGCGGCGACCCACGAGTTCGGCGTGGACACGCTGCTCGGCGCGTTCATCGCCGGGATCGTGCTGCGGGTCGCCGACTCCGACGACCGGCCGACGCAGGAGCGCTACCGGGGCAAGCTGCTGGCCATCGGCTTCGGCTTCCTGGTGCCGGTGTTCTTCATCGTGACCGGCGTCCGGTTCGACGTCCGCTCGCTCGCGCACGGATCGACGCTCGCGCTGCTACCCGCCCTGCTGGCGGCTCTGCTGGTCGCGAGGGCCGCCCCGGCCATGCTGTACCGGCGGCGGGTCGGCACCGTGCCGGCAGTGGCGGCCGGCCTGCTGCAGGCGACCACGCTGACCTTCCCGGTGGTCGTGGCCGAGGTCGGCACCAGCATCGGACTGCTCAGCCCGGCGCTCGCCGCGGCCCTGGTCGGCGCCGCCCTGCTGTCGGTGCTGCTATTCCCGGCGGCGGCGCTGGCGTTGCGGCCATGGACGCGCAGTCAGGCGCCAGCGGCTCCGGCCGACGGCGGGGTCTCGGCTAACCCCGGCGGCCGCCCGGCTGCTGGCTGAGTAGGCCCGGCTAGCCCGTTCCCCCGAAATGACGTAGACATGGCACGATGGCAGCCTTGGCGGAGCGGCGCAAAGGCGAACGGAGGCAGGCCATGGGCGAGCAGGCTCGCACGCACCGGACGCACTGGATCAACGGCAAGCCGTGGACCGGTGAGGCCTCGGTGCGCGGCGACATCTACAACCCGGCGACCGGGCAGGTGAGCGGCACCGTGGACTACGCCGGCCGGGCGGAGGTCGATGCCGCGGTGGCGGCGGCCAGTGCTGCGCTGCCGGGGTGGCGGGAGACGTCGCTGACCAGGCGGGCGGCAGTCATGTTCGCCTTCCGCGAACTCGTGCGGCTACGCGCCGCCGACCTGGCCGCGCTGATCACGGCGGAGCACGGCAAGGTCGCCTCGGATGCGGCGGGCGAGGTTGCCAGAGGGCTGGAGGTGGTTGACTTCGCCTGCGGGATCCCGCATCTGCTCAAGGGCGGGTACTCCGAGAACGTGTCGGCCGGCGTGGACGCCTACTCGATCAGGCAGCCCGTCGGGGTCGTGGCCGGGATCACGCCGTTCAACTTCCCGGCCATGGTGCCGATGTGGATGTTCCCGGTCGCGCTGGCCTGCGGCAACACGTTCGTGCTCAAGCCTTCGGAGAAGGACCCGTCGGCGTCGCTGCTGCTTGCTGAGCTACTCGCTGAGGCTGGCCTGCCGGACGGGGCGTTCAACGTCGTGCATGGCGGCAAGACCGCCGTCGACGCACTGCTCGAGCACCCCGACGTGCGCGCGCTGAGCTTCGTCGGCTCCACGCCGATCGCCCGGTACGTGTACGAGACCGGGACCGCGCACGGCAAGCGGGTGCAGGCACTTGGCGGGGCGAAGAACCACATGGTCGTCCTGCCAGACGCCGACCTGGACCTAGCCGCCGACGCGGCGGTGAACGCCGGCTTCGGCTCGGCCGGGGAGCGCTGCATGGCGATCTCGGTGGTGGTCGCCGTCGATCCCGTCGGTGACGAACTTGTCGGCCGGATCTCCGAGCGGGTGGCCGGGCTGCAGGTCGGCCCCGGCGACGACGAGGGCTCGCAGATGGGCCCGCTGGTGACCGCCGCGCACCGCGACAAGGTGGCCAGCTACCTAGACTCGGGCGTCGCGGACGGAGCGAGCCTGGCGGTGGACGGGCGCGGGCACCGGGTGACCGGCGGTGAGCCCGGCGGGTTCTGGCTGGGACCGAGCGTGCTCGACCACGTCACCCCCGGCATGCGCTGCTACACCGACGAGATCTTCGGGCCCGTGCTGTCGGTGGTTCGGGCGCCCAGCTATGCCGCCGCGCTGCAGGTGGTCAACGACAACCCGTACGGCAACGGGACAGCGATCTTCACCAACGACGGGGGAGCGGCCCGCCGGTTCACGCACGAGGTAGAGGTCGGCATGGTCGGCGTCAACGTGCCGATCCCGGTGCCGATGGCCTTCTACTCCTTCGGCGGCTGGAAGGCCTCGCTGTTCGGCGACACGCACGTGCACGGTACCGAGGGTGTGCACTTCTACACCCGGGGCAAGGCCGTCACCTCCCGCTGGCTGGATCCCAGTCACGGTGGAGTCAACCTCGGCTTCCCGGTCAATCAGTAGGCAGTCAGTCAGTAGGCATCAGGAGATCCAGCGGATGACCAGCTTCCAGCCTGACCCCGAGCGCGGCGACGAGGTACTCGCCATGGACCGCGCCCACGTGTTCCACTCCTGGTCGGCTCAGCGGGCGGTCGCGCCGCTGCCGATCGCGGCCGCCGAGGGCTGTTACTTCTGGGACTACGACGGCAACCGCTACCTGGACTTCTCCAGTCAGCTGGTGAACACCAACATCGGCCACCAGCACCCCAGGGTGACGGCCGCGATCGCGGCCCAGGCTGGCAAGCTGACCACGA
>JASHTT010000507.1 GCA_030040415.1 Streptosporangiaceae bacterium
AACTGCAGATCGAAGTGGCTGAGCGCGGACTGGAGCAAAGCGGGCGAGAAGCCATAGACCGCACCGCCGAGGGCGGCCGCGCCGCTGCTCACCCCCCACCGCCGCAGCACCCAGAACAGCGAAGCCGCCGATCCGGCGAACCCTGCGGTGGTCAGCACGGTGAGGCTGACCTGCGCACCGAACAAGCCAGTCACCGGCGACAGTAGGACGCCAAGCAGCAGCACCGGCGTGTTCCACATCAGGTTGACGCCGGCCGGGGCGTTCATCCCGGTGGTGACAAGGGCGGGCAACTGGCCGTGCCTGACCGCCGTGGCCGCGTACCGCATGAACCAGGCGAACACGTCGGCGTCGTTCGGGTTACCTGCCACGATCCGCGACGCCGGGTCGGCCCATAGCCGCCAGGTCAAGATCACGGCCGCGCCCAGGTAGCACAGCGGCACCAGCCAGTCCGCCGGGCCGCGGCGACCAGCCGGGCCTTCGCCGGTCAGGGCGTCCCGCTGGGCCGGCTCGTCGCGAACCTCCTGCGCAGCGTGACGCGGCGCGAATGACGTCAGTGTCCACTCCTTGTTGTCAGTGACGGAGCGCGCGGCGTCCGCCTGTCCGGACACCAAGTGCGTCCCGGCTGGCCAGCTAGCCCGACGCCATGGAGCGTAACCCCCATTCGGCCGACTTGCCGCACGTCCGGCGAGCCGAAACATGCCAGCCCGGCCTGATTCCCCGGATTTCTCCCCCGTGCAGGCTGGGAGGACGACCCGCCGGATCACCCGGCGAATGCCCTAGCCTGAAGACGATCGCTGCACTCGGCAGCTTCTGCTCCTCACCAGTCCGCGGCACGCGGCACGCCGTCATCCAGAAGTGAGCGACCTTGAACGACGAAGCGGCATCGCCAGCCAAGCCGTCGTCGGCCAGCGCGCCGGATGCTCCGGCTGGCCGCCAGGCCGGCCTGCCCGGCGGACCGTCAGGCGGATCGGGCGTCCCGGCCAGCCGGCCGGGACCGCGACTGCTGGCAAACCCGATGCTGCGCTGGGCCGCCCTAGCCGGCTCTGCTTCGGTACTCGTGGTGGCGAGCCTGATCTCGGCCGGCCTCGCCTTCTGGGCCAAGGAGGCCTGCCGGGCCGGTGCCTGGAACGTGGGTGTAGAGCAGTATCAGGCGCACTGCTACACCGACATCTATCCGCTGTATTTCTCTGAGGGCCTCGCCGACGGCAAGATCCCCTACCTCGACCATCACGTCGAGTACCCAGTGATCATCGGCGCGGTCATGCAGGGCGCGGCCTGGGCAGTCCACGCGATCGCCAACCCGTACACGAGGGGTTTGCAGTACTTCGACGTCACCGTTGCGCTGCTGGCGGTGTTCCTCGTCGCCGGGGTGCTGGCGACTGCGTACTGCGCCGGGCCAGCCAGGCGATGGACGGCGCTGCTCGTCGCGTTCTCCCCCGCGCTCATCCTGTCGGCGTTCATCAACTGGGACCTGATCGCGATGGGCCTGACGATGCTGGCGCTGGCGGCCTGGGCAGCCCGGCGGCCAGCGCTGGCCGGGGTCCTGCTGGGACTGGCGGTAGCGACGAAGTTCTATCCGATCGTCGTGTTCTGGCCACTGTTCCTGTTGGCGTTGCGGGCCGGGCGGCTGCGAACGTTCTGGACTACCACCGGGACTGCAGCCGCGGCGTGGCTTGCGGTGAACCTGCCGGTCGCGATCATCGCCCCGCACGGCTGGTCGTACTTCTACACGTTCAGCGGCACGCGCGGCGCTGACTGGGGCGGCATCTGGTACTTCTTCGAGTACATGGGCTGGCCGGTTGTCGGCAGCTACTCGCTGGGGACGCTGAACCTGATGTCGGCAGGTGCGTTCCTGGTCGCGTGCGCGGGGATCGCCGTACTGGCACTGGCCGCGCCAAGGCGGCCCCGGCTCGCGCAGCTGGTCTTCCTGATGACCGCCGCGTTCTTGCTGACGAACAAGGTGTGGTCGCCGCAGTACGTCGTGTGGCTGGTGCCGCTCGTTGTGCTCGCTCGCCCGAGGCTGCTCAGTTACGCGATCTGGCAGATCGCTGAGGTCGGCTACTTCTACGCGATCTGGGCGTACTTGATCACGATGTCCATCGGTCCCAGCAGCTCCGGCATCGGCGCTGGCCTGTATTTCGCGGCGGTGCTTGCGCGCTTCGGCACGGTGCTGCTGCTGTGCGTCCTCGTCGTCCGGGACTGCCTGCGCCCCGACCGGGACGTGGTCAGGCTGGACGGGGTCGACGACCCTGCAGGCGGAGTGCTCGACGGTGCCCCAGACAGGTTCAGGCTGAGCGTTGGCCTGCGCCGGCTCGCGCCCACCGGCTAGGCCAGTCCCTGGGCACCGTCCGACGGCCACCGACCAACCGCCAGGCGACGCCCTGCCCCCGCGCCCACCACCCGGCGCCCGGCGACGCACGCCCCGACCCCGGATCGCGCCCCGTGACAGGGGAATAACACCTCTGTGAGTAAGGTTGAGCCCAAGTGACTCAAGTCATTTGCCTAGGCACAGGCAGCATGGCAGACTTGAGTCGTCAAGGCTCAACTCTCAGAACTAGACCAACCAAGGACTAATCACATGGCACGTGCGGTAGGCATCGACCTAGGGACGACCAACTCCGTGGT
>JASHTT010000508.1 GCA_030040415.1 Streptosporangiaceae bacterium
GCGGGAACCAGGAAAAACTCGTCACGGAGATCGAGCGCACCCGCGAGGACCTGGCGCGCACCATCGACACCATCGCCGAACGGGTAAGCCCCGCGCACAACGTGAAGCTGCTCCGCGAGCGTGTCACCGAGCAGGCGATGCGCCCGGAGCTTCAGCTGGCGGCGGCAGCCGTCGTCCTCGGCGCCGTCGGCCTGGCCATCCTGCGGGCATGGGGCAAGCGCCGGCACCGCTAGCTGGTTCCGCGCCAGCGTGCGCCAGCTAGAGGAACGTCTGGCCTTCGCCACGGTACGTCGGCACCACGGCAACCACGCTGTCGCCGTCGACTAGGTGCAGTTCGCTGAACCGCTCGCACAGCTCGCCCGCCTTCGCGTGCCGCATCCACACCCGGTCGCCAAGCTTCAGGCTGTCGGCCGCGGCGCCGAGCAGCGGCGTCTGCACCTCCCCCGCGCCCTCCTGCGGATCCAGGCGCAGGCCAGGTGGCAGGTAAGGCGACGGCACCCGGCTCGGACTGCCCGGTCCCGACGCCGGGTAACCGCCGCCGAGCGCAGTCACCACGCCGGGTCCCGGCCGGCGCACGATGGGCAGCGCGAAGAGCGCGGCCGGCTGGCCGGTGAAGCCCCGGTATGCGTCGAACAATGTCGGGTGGTACAGCCCGGAGCCGGCACCGAGCTCGGTCACGGCGGTCTCCGCGGATGTCCGCTCGAGCGATCCTGTCCCGCCGCCGTTGACGAACTCAAGCGGCACGACCTGGCTGACGGCGGCGACAATAGCGGCGCGGCGCTCCGCCAGCTCGGCCGCGGATCCGCGCTGCATGGCCCGGACGACGCGGGCGTACAGCGGGCGGCCCGGCGGGTTGTCGCCGACACCAGCGATCTGTGCCTCGTAGGCCATCAGCCCGGCGAGCTTAACCGCGGGCCTGGCCGCGATCGCCTCCGCCAGCGCGGCGGCTTGCGCTGGCGTCCTGATGGGGGAACGTCGCGCTCCGGCCCGGATCAGGCCACCAAGGGCGCGGTATCCGGCGTCAATGTCGATCGCGACTCGCACCGGATGCGGATCGTGCAGCCCGGCGACTGCCTTCTCGATGAGGTCGAGGTGATCGGCGCTGTCCACCATGACCGTGACAGCGGCGGCTGCCGCGGGGTTGGCGGCCAGGCTGGCCAGCGCGGTCTTGTCTGCGGTGGGGTAAGCGACGACGATGTCGCTGCTGCTGCCGCGGGCGGCGAGCCAGAGCGCCTCGGGCAGGGTATAGGCGAGGATGCCGCGAAAGCCGTCGATCTGCAGCACCTGCTCGATCAGGTGCCGGCACCGCACCGACTTGCTGGCGAGCCGGATGGGCGTGCCGCCTGCCCGCCGGACCATAGCGCCCGCGTTGACGCGGAATGCCGCGAGGTCGACGATCGCGAATGGCGCCTCGAGGTGGGCGGTTGCTGCCTCGTAGCGGTGCAGGTCTGCGGCTGGCAACCTGGCAGGGCTAAGGCTCGTCGTCATCGTCCTCGTCATCCTCGCCGTCTTCGTCGTCCTCTTCCTTCGTCAGCGCCGCGTACTCGGCAGCGGTGAGCAGCCCCGGCGGGACATCGGTATCGGTGTCGTCCAGCGTGATCTTGAAGAGCCAGCCCGCACCGTACGGGTCAGAGTTGACGAGCCCGGGGTCGTCATCGATCTCGGCGTTGACCTCGGCGACTTCGCCGTCGACCGGTGAGTAGATGTCACTGACAGATTTGGTGGACTCGACTTCGCCGCACGGCTCGCCAGCGGTCACCCGGCTGCCAGCTTCCGGCACCGATACGAACACCACGTCGCCGAGGGCTCGCTGTGCATGGTCGGTAATGCCGACCGAGGCTGTGGCGCCGTTGATGGCCACCCATTCGTGCTCCGGCGTGTAGTACAGCTCGGCGGGAACTGACATCTTTGCCTCTCTTGCGCGGGTCTGGTTGCTGGTGTCTTAGCCAGTGTGTTCGTCTAGGCAGGGCGCCGGTAGAACGGCAACTCGACTAGCTTGGCAGGCTCGGGCCGGCCCCTGACGTCGACCGCCAGCCCGTCGTCTTCCTGGCCGGCCGCCGCGACCACGTCTGGCCTGAGGTACGCCATGGCGATCGGCACGCGCAGCGTGGGCGAGGGCGCGCCGCTGGTGACCTGGCCGGCTGGCTGACCGTGCCAGAGCACGTCGTAGCCGTGCCGCGGGACTCGTCGTGACCCGAGGACAAGGCCGACAAGCTGGCGCTCCGGGGCGGCCGCTGCTCGGGCGGCGAGCGCCTCGCGGCCCACGAAGTCGGCCTGCTTGCCGAGCTTGACCACCCGCCCGAGACCGGCGTCAAAGGGGGTCACGTCCGTGCCCAGCTCGTTGCCGTACAACGGCATCCCCGCTTCGAGCCGGAGCGTGTCGCGCGCCGCCAGGCCCGCGGGCACCAGTCCATGCGGCGCGCCTGCCCGCGTCAGCTCGGTCCACAGGTGCTCGGCACTCGCGCCGGGTGCAAATATCTCGAAGCCATCCTCGCCGGTGTATCCCGTCCGGGCGAGCAGCACGTCGACGCCCGCGACCTTCGCCGGATAGCTGGCGTAGTACTTGAGCTCGGTGAGCTGGGCACTGGTCAGCGGGGCCAGAATTGTGGCCGCATGCGGGCCCTGCACCGCGATCAGCGCGTAGTCGGCGGTCTTGTCGGTCACCGTGGCCTTACGCCCCGCCGTTCGCTCGCGGAGCGCCTCCCGGACGGTCGCCGTGTTGGCCGCGTTGGCGACGACCAGGTAATCGTCGCCGGCGAGCCGGTAGACGATCAGGTCGTCGAGCACGCCGCCGTCGGCCGCGCAGATCATGGTGTAACGCGCGCGGCCCGGCGCCAGCGTGGACAACTCACCGACCAGCGCGTAGTCGAGCGCCTCGGCCGCGCCGTTACCGGTGACGGCTAGTTCCCCCATATGCGACAAGTCGAACAACCCGGCCGCCGTACGCACGGCGGTGTGCTCCGCGGTCTCGCTGCCGTAGCGCAGCGGCATCAGCCAGTCGGCGAAGTCCGTCAGCGTCGCGCCGAGCTGCTCGTGCACGTGCGTCAGCGGAGTACGGCGGGGCGCTGGTCCGGAACCTGTCACGATCGCCGAGCCTACCGGGAACGCGGGGGAGCAGACTTGTCTGGTAGCGAGCTGGGCTGAATCCAGGGAGAGCCATGGACTTGCTGACGCAGGAGCAGATCACCGATCGGCTGGCTGAGGTGCCCGGCTGGGCGCGCCAGGGGGACGCCATCGTGCACGTGCAGACGCTGGCGGGTTTCGCCGCGGCGATGCTGTACGTGACCGCCGTCGGCTATCTGGCCGAAGCAGCCGACCACCACCCGGACATCCTGATCCAGTGGAACAAGGTCACCCTCACGCTGTCCACGCACTCGGCAGGCGGGCTGACTGCAAAGGACTTTGCGCTCGCCCGCCGGATCGACGGGCTGTCCGACTTATCGGCGTGAGCGGGCTCGGCCGGGCCGGACTTCGCCCGCGGGTGGCGCCATGCCCCCGGCTGGCGCCGCCCGCAGGACGAAGTTCCCCGCTGGCGCGACCTTCGTCGCCGCGAACCTGGCCCCTGCGGGCGGAACGCGGCCGGGCGATCCCGGTCGGGATCGGACGGCTCCCAGACGAAGGTCCCCCTCCGCGACCAACGGTTCCGGCAGCGGCGCTTCCCCCGTTCCGGCTAACCGGACCTGTGCGCCGCATGGGTCTCTAGTTATACACGCTGTCCGCAGTCGATTACAGCTTGTTACGAGATTCCGCCGGCAACTGACGCTCCTGGTGCGATCCCGAGCGCCGGGGTAGCGTGGTCGCCGGTGGCTGCCGGCCGCCGCTGGATCCGCGGGCAGAGCTTCAAGCTCACCGGGTGCATGGCAGCAGCTCCGGCCAGTCTTTCCGGCCCGGTGTCGCGGATCCGCGGGCGGACAGGAAGGACTGCCAATGTCCGGTCAGCCACGCTCGCTACCTGACAAGCCAAGCCTCCGCTACCTCAAGCTCGAGGCGAAGCGGCGGCTGGCGGCGGGCGAGTTCCTCAGCCTGCACGAGGCTCAGCTCGCGATCGCCAGGGAGCACGACCTGCCGAGCTGGGCCGCGCTGAAACAGCAGGTCACTGGTCAGCCCAGCCAGGACAGCCATGCGCTCGGGCAGCTGACCTGGCTCATCTCGCGGTTCCGTGCCGCGGGCGATCCCGGCTGGGCCGCGCCGGACGACGCTGAACTGTCGCAGCACTTCGGCGAGCGGTTCCTGGCCACGGTCACGTCGGCCAGGGTCGTGTCCATGCTGCAGCGCACGGCGGAGCAGCTTCGCGAGGAACTGGACGTCGTCGACGAGCAGCCGTGTCACGTCAGGGCGCAGGTCGGCGGCTTGCAGTTCGAGGCCGCGGCGGACGAGGCGCCACCGCATCGGCTCACCGGCCTCCTGGTCTACCCAGTTGGCGCCAGGGTCACCGACGCGCGGGTTGCTGTGCCGCCCGGCCGGGCGTCGGGTCCGGTGCCTGACAGCGTCGCGGCGATAGCGGAGACCGCGTTCACCGAACTCGGGCTCGTCGGGCTCATGCTGGCCGGTGCCACCGCGGGGCCTGACGAGGCTCCCTGGGTAGTGGCACGAGGCTGGGCGGTGCTGGCCCCGGGAACCCCCGAGGGCTTGGGCAGCGACGAGTTGGCCGTGCCGCTGGCGCCTGACCAGCCGTTCCCGGCCTTCTCCATCACCAAGCTCATCACGGCCACTACCGTGCTGCGGCTGGTCGCGGACGGGCTGGTCGGCCTGGACGAGCCGGTCAACGACTGGCTGCGCAGCGTCCGGCTGGCGGACGACACCGTGACGGTCAGGGAACTGCTAAGCCACAGTGGCGGCGTGGACTCCCGGCTGCGGACGTTCGCTGACGTCGTTCCCGAATTCGCGGGACTGGCCGGACCGGTGCTCGCGTGCGACGGTCAGCGCGGGGAGTTCGGCTACAGCAACGCGGGGTACGCGGCGCTCGGCCAGCTCATCGCCGACGTGAGCGGCACGAGTTTCGCGGAGGCCGCCACCAGTCTGGTGCTCGGGCCGCTACAGATGACCGGCTCGTGGTTCCCGGCGAGCACGTCGGCCCTTGCGGCGGGCGCGGTTCGTGGCTACGAGCTCGAGCCCGCCGGCGCGTTCTCGCCGGTGCCGCGTCAGGTCTGCACGATGCCGGCCGCCGGCGGGCTGTGGAGCACCGGGGCGGACATGCTGCGGTTCGCGCTGCACTGGCAGTCGCTGCTGCCGGACGCGCTGAGCCTGGAGGCGCTCACGCCGGTCGTTGGAAGAAGCAACGCCGTCGGAGTCGGTCTCGGCTGGCGCGTGAACACCGAACGCGGTCTTGCCGGCCACGCGGGGGGCGCTCCGGGCGGCGCGACCTCATTGGTGCTGGTACTAGGTGACGGGCTCGGTGCGGTGCCGCCTGGCGCGCTGGCGGACCGCCGGGCACACGTCGCGATGACGAACCGGCGGTTGCCGATCGAGCCCGTGAACGGCCGAGTGCTCCGCGCGACTGCCTGACGGCAGCGCCTGGGCTCAGCCGAGTTCGCAGGGCAGGTGCTTGATCCCGTTGATGAAGCTGGACGCGAGCCGGTCCGGCGGGGCCGCCGCGCGGATGGTGGGGACGCGGGTCAGCAGCTCGCGGAGCATCGCCGTGATCTCCCGGCGGGCCAGGTGCGCGCCCAGGCAGAAGTGCGGGCCCGCGGCGCCGAAGCCGACGTGCGGGTTCGGCGTTCTGGCGATGTCGAATCGGTCCGGGTGGTCGAAGACAAGCTCGTCGCGGTTGGCTGCCCAGTAGAAGAGCACCGCCTTGTCGCCCTCGTGGTACTCGTGGTCGTTCAGCGTGCAGTCCCGGGTAACAGTCCGGCGCATCCAGATGACCGGGGACACGTACCTGACGATCTCCTCCACTGCTGCCGGCAGCCGTCCTTCCAGGTCGGCTAGCAGCAGGTCGCGCTGGTCTGGGTGCTCGGTCAGCAGGTTAAGCGCGTGCGAGATCGCGGTTCTGGTTGTCTCGTTCCCGGCCACCACGAGCAGCACGAAGAAGGAGCCGAGTTCGGCCGGGGTGAGCTGCTCGCCGTCGATGTTGGCGGTCGCGAGCGCGCTGATCAGGTCCTCGCCCGGATGCTGCTGACGCGCGGTCGCCTGGTCGATCACCAGGTCCGCGAGTTCCTTACCGGCGCCGAGCAGCTGGGTGACGGCCTCATCCAGGTTTTCGCTGATGAACTCCGTGTCCGAGCCAGACAAGATGATGTTGGTGTTGCGCAGCACCATGTCGTAGTGCTCGTCGCCGATCCCCATCATCTCGCAGATGATTTTCAGGGGCAGCCGTGCGGAGACCTGCTGGACGAAGTCGCACGGGCCGCCGGCCAGCAGGTCGTCGACGATCGTGGCGGCGGTCCGCTGCACGTCGTCTTCGAACTTCTTGATCATCTTTGGAGTGAACGCCCTGGACACGATCCGGCGCAGCCGCGCATGCCGCGGATCGTCCATGTTGATCATGGAGCCGAAGTACTCGTTGAACTCCGTTGGCAGGTCTTCGATGCTCGTAGCGCCGTTGGCCGAGGAGAACAGGTCCGGCTGCCTGCTGGCTTCGGCGACGTCGGCGTGCGAGACGAACGCGTAATAGCCGCCGCCCGGCGTGCTGAACGGGCTCTCCGGCTCCAGGAAGTAGGGCGGTCTGCGAAGCGAGCGGAGCTTGGCGAAGTCGGTGTGCCGGACGTCGAGCGGTTGCTGCCAGAACTCGATGAGCGACAGGTTAATGCCATCGGCGGAGTGGACAGCGTTCGCCGTCATCGGCTGCCACCTTCCTAGAACTGCGTTCTAGGTCAGTGTGACAGACCGGCGCGAACCTTGGCCATGCCCCGCGGGGTGGCCATCGGAACCGGTCCCGTGTGCCGCCCCGCAAGCAGTGCGATCGCCACCTGAGTCGGCACGCCGCTCATCTCGACGACGACGCATCCGACCATGGCCTCCGGCGTCTGCAGCAGCGCCCACCCGTCGGCGGTCGTCCGGGTCAGCTCGACGTCTGTGGCTCGCAGCCCGGCGCTCGCGAGGCAAGCGGTGACCGTCTGCAGTCGCGCTGTCAGCACCCCCGGCGCCTCGGCCAGTTCGTCGCGCAGCTGAGCGTAGGCGGCCGCGAGTCCAGCGGCCGGTTGCGCGGGCCAGTGGCTGACCGGCACGGCAGTCCAAGCGCAGGCGACCGGTACCGCCGCCGCCAGCGCCAGCCCGAAGCCCGCGAGCGGACCGTCACCAACCGTCACGGCCATGCTCACGTTGTCCTTCGGGGGGTTCCGGGGGGTCGCCCCCCCGGGCAGATATTGCCCCAGCGCTGACTGCGGCACCGCTGTCAGCGACTGCGGCGGCTGCCCGCAGGTCACAGTCACCCGTAGCCCGTCGGCGAGCCCGAGGGCTGCCGCGCTGTGTTCCAGGAAGACCGACAGCAGCGACGGCGGCCAGGCAGCGTTGCGCGGCAACGGGCCCGCGTCGGTCAGCCGCAGCTTGTGCCACGCCACCAGGACCCGGCCGGTGGCGTCGCAGGCCGTCACGTCCCAGACGAGCTGATCACCGGCCAGCGGGGCCGGGCTCAGCGGACCGGATTCCGGCACTGCCGCCTGGCCGTTGTCGCCCTGGGTCTGCGCTTGGCCGGAATCCGGCTGCGAACGGTCGGCCCGCCGTTGCTTCCTGGCCTCGCGGCCGCTGGCTGTCGCCGCACCGTTAACTTCGGCCTGACCGGGCGGATCGGCGTCGGCCGGAGCCGCCTGCGCCGGAATCATCGCTGCCAGCTGGGGAGCGGTCGGCGGCGGTCCGGCCGGTGCCTGGGCCAACGCAGCCGCGCGGATCTCGACTACGCCGTTGACCGTACGGCCGGAGAACGCGACGGACTCGCAGCCCGCCGGGCGCAGCCGCCGGTGCGGCACGCACGCCTGGACGGCGTGCACGGTGGCGTCGTTCAGCCCCGGGCTGCCGAGCAGGAATGCGCCTTCCGAGGTAGCGAACCACTGCTGGTCGTCGCCGCCGCGGGCTAGCGCGCGGCAGGACCGGGCCGTCACTTCGGGAAACAGCGCAACGCGGCGGAACCGCCCGGACTGGAAGCAGAGTGGCCCGTACAACTCCGTGCCGTCGACGAGCCCGACGGGGCTGGCCGCGTCCAGCGGCGCCAGCTGATCAAGTTGCGGCTGCTCGCCGGCCTCGTTCCCGTCGTCGGCGGGCACGACGAACTCAGCGCGCACGTGGTCGACGGCAAAGGAGCTGTCGGCGCACCTCAACACCGCGATGACGGCGTCGCCTTCGCGCTGCGCGCAGATGCGCACTCTCGCCTCGCTGCCCGTCGGCACGGCAACCGGCAGTGGCATGGTCACCTGGCGTGCCTGCCGGAGCGGGCGGCCGGCCAGCACCGAGGCCGCCTGCGCCAGCGCCTCGACGGCGAGGACCTCGGGCAGCACCGGCAGGCCGTCGATCCTGTAGTCGGCCAGGTAGGGGTCAGTCGTCAGGGAGAGCACCGCTTCGCATACCAGCTCGGCTCCCGGGTAATGGGAAGTGACCTCGCGCAGGAACCGGGCGCCATCAGGCAAGCCGGCCGCCGTTAGCTCAGCGGTGCCGAGCGGTCGCGCCGGGTTGATGGCAGGCCCACGCGCCCGGCCGTGTATCGCCAGGCTCTCCGGCAGGCCAGGAGTGGCGAGCGCCTTCAGCAGCAGGCGTGCGGCGGTGTCGATGGTCGTGCTCGGCGTGCCCGCGGCGACTAGGTCGGCGGACAGCTCGCCCGGTTCACCGAGATGCTGCACCGACCACGGAGGCATATCGACGTGCAGGGTGCGGGGAGCGGCCGCCGCCGCCGTGGCGAGCTGACTGGCGCGGCTCGCCAGCGCGGCGGTGCCGAGCGCGTGCAGGCTCCGGCCGGCCTGGCCGTACCGCCCGGCCACCGAGCCGAACGTGACGATGAGCTTGAGCTCGTCGGCTCGCACCGACCCGGCGAGCTGGTCGAGAACTGCGACCTCGCTAGCGAGGTAGTCGCTCACCTGCACGTCTGTCAGGTTTTCGAGGGGAACGTGCCCGCCGGGGCTGGCTGCGTGAGCAATCGCACTGACCGGCCCCAGCCGATCCTGGATCCGCTCCACGGCCGCCGCCAGGCTCGCCGCGTCGGTCAGGTCGATCACCTCATAGCCCACCCGGGCACCAGCCGACCGCAGTTCCTCGAGCCCGGCCACGAGCTCGGTGTCGTCGCTGGCGGAGCCGCGGCCGACGACCGCCACCGGGTTCCCGCAACAGGCGAGCACCTGGGCGAGCGCGAGCCCGGCCCCCGCCGTAGCGCGGCTGATCAGCACGACGTCATCCGGCGCTAGCGGGAACGCGCCGCGGCCCGTCAGTGCCAGGGCGGACATCACGGGCTCTCTCGCGGTGCCGTCCGGGCAGACGACAAGCTCGCGAAATACTCCGGGCTCGGTGCGCGCGAATCTGCCTGCCATACGCACTGCCGCTGCCAGGTCGGCGTCGCTGCCGTCTGTCAGGCGGAGCACCGTCATGCCCGCCGACGGCTGCTCGGCATGCAGGCTGGCGAAGAACCCGGTGAAGCCAGCGCTGGTAGTCAGCACGACCAGGCTGCCGGTCGCCATGGCGTCCCTGGCGGCGCGCACCGCTGTGGCGCGCGAGTCCGGGTCCGCGGGACTTGCCAGCACGGCGAGTGTCCGGTCCGCGTCGGCGTTGGCGGTGAAGACCTCACCGGCGTGCCGCAACAGCGGGCTGCGGAACGCCGCGTTAATGCGCCAGCCCAGGCCGGCGTCCGTGCCTGGTTCGAGCTCGCAGCGCCGCAGTTCCTCGGCGAAACAGCGGACCCAGGGCAGCGGCCGTCCGCGCGCGCCTGCGCGACCGCCGGGGTCGTCCGCTTCATGCGGCACCCGTGCGTCCGGCGCCGGCGTGTCCGCCGGCCTGCTGATGCGGTGCTCGAACGTGCTGCGGAGGTCGGACACCGCCCTGTCGCCGTCGCCGGCTGCGCCCTGGTGCTCGACAAGGCCCGCGCGCAGGGCGGGGCGGCTTGCCGAAGCCCTCGCGGGCTGCTCGGCGGCGCCACAAGGGTTGGCGATGAAGATCTGCCTGCGCCAGACGTCTATGGGCCTGGCCGGCATGCCCTCGAACAGCTCCGCCGGGCGCCCTAGCGCTCCCGCGGCGAACAGCGCGGCGGACGCCCTGGCCCGGCTCATCGGGTCGGCGAAACCGTCCTGGAGGCTGACGGCGGGCACGCTGGTGAGGTCGGCCGCAGCGGTCGTGAGCGTCTTGCCCGGACCGGTCTCGAGCAGCAGGGTGGCGCCCGCCGCGCCCGCGGCGACCGCCCGGGCCAGTTCATCGGACGGACTGAAGCCGCTGCACAACAGGTCGATGGCGGCAGCAGCGGACTCGACTTCCGTGCCGGACGCGGTCGACAGCAGACACCGCCGGGGCGGGCCGAACCGGAAACGCTTGGCTATCGCGTCGTGGAAGGAGTCGTCGCGGCCGGCGTCCGGGTGCGCTGCCGCGCCGGCCTGCCCGCGGCTGGCGGAGTCGAGCAGGTACTTCGACCGCAATCCCGCGATGTCGCAGACGTCGGCCTGCCCGAGCACTCCAGACCACGCGAGCCCAGCCAGGGTGGCGGCGCCGTGGCCGACAGCGCGGCTCGCTTGCACGTCGAGCGACTCCAGCCAGCGAACAGTGCTGAGGCAGCGGGCGACCGTATCGGTGACCGCCTCGTCCGCGCCTGGCGACAGCAGCAGCGTGACCCTGCCATCGGCGAGGTCGGACGCGAAGATCCCAGGCCGGACACTCATCCTGCCCTTCTCCAGGTGCGGGAGCAGCGTAACGGCCTCCCTGGCCAGCAGGGCGAGTTGCTCCTGCCGTGCCGCCACGATGGCTACCCGGGTGCGGCCTTGCTGCCCAGGGTCGCGGCCCAGGGCACATGCCAGGTCTTGCAGTTGCGCGTCAGACAGCCAGATGGCGGTGTCGGCGAGCCTGGTCAGCAGCGCGGCCAGGGCGAACCGGTCGTGCGCATGCAAGAGGAACGGCAGCGGTTCCGGCGCTGTCGGGACCCGGTAGACCGCGGCGTCCGGCTGTCCCGGATCTTCGTTGCCGTGGGTCAGCGGAGCCGGGCTCGGCCGGCTGCTGCGCCGGGACCCGCTGTCGGGCTCGTGCCGCAGGACCAGATGCACGCTGCTGGCGCCGACGCCCATCGTCGAGACCGCAGCCAGCCGGGTGCCGTCGGGCCACTCGCGCGGCGCGCTCGGCAGCTCTAGCCTGGCCCCGCCTTCGGCTATCAGCACGTGCGGGCGGTGCGCGCCGGTTGTCGGCGGCAGCACTCCGCTGTTGGCGGCCTGCACGGCTTTGATCAGGCCGGCGACGCCGGCCGCAGCCTGCGTGTGCCCGATGTTCGCTTTGACCGAGCCGAGTACAGCCGGCGTTGCCGCGCCCCGCCGGATCGCCGCGAGTGCCGCCAGTTCCGCCGTGTCCTCGGGCTGCGTGCCGCTGCCATTCCCCTCGACGAGCTGGATCTCACCTGGGTCCACAGCGGCGCGCTCGTAGGCCCTTCGCATGGCCAGCAGGTGGCTGTCCGCCAGCGACCCCTGGTCACCGGGCACGGCACCGGCCGAGACGCCCCAGCCGGCGACTTCCGCGAGAACCGGCAGGCCGGCCGAGCGGGCGTCCGCGGCGCGCATCAGGACGAGCATGCCGCAACCTTCTCCCGGCAGGTAACCGGTGGGGTCCTGATCGTAGATGCGGACGTCGGCCGTGGCGAGCACGCCGGCCTTGGCGAGGCCGATCAGCTCGAGCGGATCAAGGCTGATGTCGACGCCGCCTGCGAGCGCGACGTCAAGGTCACCGGCGGCGAGCGCCGCGCAGGCGGAAACGACGGCCTGCAGTGAGGACGAGCACGTGCTGTCGATCGTGTGGCCGCCGCCGCGGAAGCCGAAGTAGGCGCTTATCCCGGCGGCGATGGTGCCAGGCTGGCTGCCCGCCAGTGAGTCGGCACTGGTGGCCGGGAACGGCGCGAGATACCGGCTCTCGGCCCGGGCCAGCACAGTTCCGGCTTGGCTGGCGGGGATCTTGCCCATGTCCAGGGCCTCGGTCAGCACCTGCCGGACGTACGGCCAGCGCAGCCGGAGCGCGTTTGCGCGGGAGACCTCACCGGCCAGTGTGTTTCCGATGAAGATCCCAGTGCGGTCGCGGTTCATGCCGCCGCCACAGGCAAGCCCGGCCGCATCCAGCGCCCGGGTGGTCGTCTCAAGCGCAAGCCAGTGCGCCGGGTCGGTGTCTTCGTACTTGCGCGAATCGATACGGTAGGCGGCCCAGTCGAACCGCCAGCCCTCGATGAGTGCCGCCCTCGTGCTGTAGGTGGCGTCGGTCGTGGCCAGGTCGGGCCGGTAGTAGTCGGCCAGTTTGAGCCTGGTCGGCGGCAGCCGCCGGAACACTCGCCGTCCGGTGAGCGCCACGTCGAGCAGCGCGGCCGGGTCGTCGGCGTCCGGGTACCGGCAGGCCATGCCCACGATCGCAAGCGGCTGCGTGCTGGCGGCCTCAGCCACCGCTGCGCCCGGCGCGGAGAATCGGCCCGCTGCTCAGCGGAAGTGCGAAGATTCGGGTCAAAGAAGAATGCGCCGCTGTATTGTGCACTAAACTCGTGCGCATAAATAGGTCCATTGTTCCCCCGTTGCTGGCCTGTCGTTCCGATGGGCCAGCCCGACCGCAGAAGCCGCGCCTGAGCAGCACTGTCCTGACTTGACCAGGAGTCGTCCGGTACTGCCCGAGGGCCTCCCGTTGGCATCTGCCGCTGGGCGTGACGTCATTATTTGACGCCTTCGCGGGAGTGGTCAAGGCGAAATGAGTGACGCAACGCTTTTCATATCTGGCGGTATTTTCATGACTGCGGCGGAATGTATAGCGGAATGTACCCGAGTGTGCCGCGTGCCGGGTCCGCAGGTTCTCGGGCGTGGCCGCTCGCGCGCGGAGCGTGCACGGGCAGCCCTGAACCTCGGGCCGTCCCGATGGGGGAGTGCGCTACCCTGTGCACATGCGTTTTGCCGGGCTGCTCCTTAGTTAGCCGCGCCGACCGCAATCGTTGGCGCGGCCGCCCCTCGTGACGCGGGGGGCGCTTCTTTTTGGCCGGGCAGAGGCCGCGCCCGACCGGACCATCTCGCGAGGAAAGTCATGACAGCCGCCGATATCCCGGATCGATACGATCCGCGTGCTATCCAGGAGAAGTGGCAACTGCGCTGGGACGCCATGGACACGTTCCGCGCAAGCGACGACCCGGCCGACACCCGGCCGCGAACCTACCTGCTCGACATGTTCCCGTACCCGTCTGGTGACCTGCACATGGGGCACGCAGAGGCGTACGCCCTGGGCGACGCCATGGCGCGGTATTTCGTGCAGCGTGGTCACAACGTGCTGCACCCGATCGGCTGGGACGCCTTCGGGCTGCCCGCGGAGAACGCGGCGATCAGGAACAACTCGCATCCCGCCGACTGGACGTACCGGAACATCGAGACCCAGGCAGCCTCGTTCCGGCAGTACGCGGTGTCCTTCGACTGGTCTCGGCGGCTGCACACCTGCGACCCCGAGTACTACCGGTGGACGCAGTGGCTGTTCCTCCGGTTCTACGAGCGAGGCCTGGCCTACCGGAAGGACGGCTACGTCAACTGGTGCCCTATCGACCAGACGGTGCTGGCTAACGAGCAGGTGATCGCTGGCAAGTGCGAGCGGTGCGGCGCCGAGGTCGTCCGGCGGGTGCTGACCCAGTGGTACTTCAAGATCACCGAGTACGCGGACAGGCTGCTGGCGGACATGGCCGCGCTCGAGGGCAAGTGGCCGGACCGGGTGCTGCTCATGCAGCGCAACTGGATAGGCCGCAGCGAGGGTGCCGAGGTCAGCTTCGAGATCGAGGGCCGGGACGTGCCGGTGACCGTCTTCACTACCCGGCCGGACACGCTGTACGGCGCGACGTTCTTCGTCGTCGCCGCAGACTCGCCGCTGGCCGCAGAGCTGTGCACGCCGTCGGAGCGGGCGGTGCTCGACGCCTACCTCGCCGACGTGCGCAAGCTGACCGACATCGAGCGGCAGTCCGCCGAGCGGGAAAAGACCGGCGTGTTCCTCGGCCGTCACGCGGTCAACCCGGTGAACGGTGAGCGCATCCCGGTGTGGGCCGCGGATTACGTGCTGCCGGACTACGGCACTGGCGCGATCATGGCGGTTCCCGCGCACGACCAGCGCGACCTGGACTTTGCCAGGAAGTTCGGGCTGCCGGTGCGGGTTGTCGTGGACACGGGCGGCCCGGATCCTGAGCAGACCGGCGTGGCGACACCCGGTGAGGGCACGCTGGTCAACTCCGGACCACTTGACGGCCTGTCGAAGGCCGACGCGATCGCCCGGATCACCGAGATCCTGACCGGCAAGGGGCTCGGCCGCGGTGCGGTCAGCTATCGGCTGCGCGACTGGCTGGTGTCCAGGCAGCGGTTCTGGGGCGCGCCGATCCCGGTGGTGTACTGCGACGGGTGCGGCGAGGTGGCGGTTCCCGACGAGCAGCTACCCGTGCTGCTGCCGGACCTGCGCGGCCAGGAACTGGCGCCCAAGGGCGTCTCGCCGCTGGCCGCGGCCGCCGACTGGGTGAATACCCAGTGCCCGAAGTGCGGCGGGCCCGCTAAGCGGGACACCGACACGATGGACACGTTCGTCGACTCGTCCTGGTACTTCTTGCGGTACTGCTCGCCGCGGTTCGAGCACGGACCGTTCGAGGTCGAGGCCGTGCGCCGGTGGTGCCCCATCGATCTGTACGTCGGCGGTGTCGAGCATGCGATCTTGCACCTGCTGTACTCGAGATTCTTCGTCAAGGTGCTGCACGACATGCAGATGCTGGACTTCACCAAGCCGTTCACCGCGCTTGTCAACCAGGGCCAGGTCATCAACCACGGCAAGGCCATGTCGAAGTCGCTCGGCAACGGCGTCGATCTGGGCGTGCAGCTCGCCGAGCACGGGGTGGACGCGATCCGGCTGACCATGATCTTCGCGAGCCCGCCAGAAGACGACATCGACTGGGCCGACATGAGGCCGGAGGCACTGGTCAGGTTCCTTGGCCGGGTCGTGCGGGTCGCTGCCGAGGTCGCCGCGGCGGGTACGGCCGGAGGTCGTGCTGCGGACGGTGATCTGGAGCTGCGCAGGGTTACTCATAAGACCGTCGACGAGGTCACCAGGCTGGTCGAGTCCACCCGGCTGAACGTCGCGGTGGCAAGGCTGATGGAGCTGGTCAGCGCGGCCAGGCGGGCAATCGACGGTGGTCCGGGCGCCGGCGACCCGGCCGTCCGTGAAGCTGCTGAGGCGCTGACAGTGATGCTGTCGCTGTTCGCCCCGTACACCGCGGAGGAGTGCTGGGAGGTGCTGGGTCACGAGCCGTCCGTCGCGCGGGCCGGCTGGCCGGCGGCCGACCCGGCGCTGCTGGTAGAGGACATGGTGACCTGCATCGTCCAGGTAGATGGCAAGGTGCGGGATCGGCTGGAGGTCGCCGCGGCGATCAGCGGGGACGAGCTGCGCGAACTGGCGCTGGCCGCGCCCGGCGTGGACCGGGCGCTCGCGGGCCGTGCCGTGCGTACCGTTGTCGTCCGGCCCCCTAAGCTGGTCAACGTAGTCTCGCAGTGAACCGCCGGATGCGTGCCCGGCGCACCTCGGAACGTTCAGCTGCGCGGCTGACGCGCTGCGGAGCTGAGCGGGCAAGGGGGCTGCGTGTCGTCAACCACCGAAGGCCAGTCGACGCGGCCGCTGCTCGTTGACGTCGCGAGGCTGGCCGGAGTCTCCCACCAGACAGTCTCGCGGGTGCTGAACGGCCATCCGAACGTGAGCCCGCAGACCAGGGCGGGGGTGCTGGCAGCGATCCGCGACCTCGGCTACCGGCCGAACGCGGCGGCCAGGATGCTCGCAACCGGCCGGACCAACACCCTCGGCGTCATCAGCTTCGATACGACGCTGTTCGGCCCGGCGTCGATGGTGTACGGCATCGAGCGGGCGGCCCACCCGGCCTACTCGGTCGCGGTCGCGAGCCTGGAGTCGATCGATCAGCGTTCACTGCTGGATGCCATCGACCGGTTCCTTGGCCAGGCAGTCGCCGGCATCATCGTGATCGCGCCGGTGACCGACGCGGTGGCCGCGCTCCACTCGGTGGCCGGGGATATCCCGCTGGTCGCCGTCGGCTGCGGAACCGGCGTGCCGTTCCCGTCGGTCGCGATCGACAACCGGGCGGGCGCGGCTTGGGCGACCAGGCACCTGCTCGAGCTGGGCCATCGGACCGTGTACCACATCGCGGGTCCGGAGAGCTGGCTTGACGCGCAACAGCGGATCGCCGGCTGGCGCGACGCGCTGCGGTCGGCGGGGGCGGCCGAGCCGGAGTTGCTGCGCGGCGACTGGTCTGCCCGGTCAGGGTACGAGGCGGGACTGCGGATCGCGGAGATGCGGGACGTCACCGCGGTGCTGTGCGCCAACGACCCGATGGCCCTCGGCGTGCTGCGCGCGCTCACCGAAGGCGGCCGCCACGTGCCGAACGACGTCAGCGTCATCGGCGTGGACGATGTCCCGGAGGCGGCGTTCTTCCTGCCGCCGCTGACCACCGTACGGCAGGACTTTGGCGAGCTTGGCCGCAGGGCGTTGCACCTGCTAACGGACACGCTCAGCGGCCGGCTCGCGCCCGGGCCGACCGCGCCCATCGGCGCGGAGCTGATCGTCCGGGCCAGCACAGGTCCGCGTCGCAAGGCCGTAAGGGCCAGGTTAAGCCGAGCGCTGACGCTCTTCGAGAGCTCGCCGGTACTCGGCCACGACGATGTCGTTCAGTTCCTGGACTGAGGTGTCCCGGCTGCGCTTGTCCAGCGTGATCTCGCCGTGCTGCAGCAGGTTGACCCGGTCGCAGATCTCCAGCACCTGGCCGTAGTTGTGCGCGATGATGATGATCGAGATGTCGCCGCGGCGCTTGAGGTCGTGGATCAGGTCAAGGATCATCGCGACTTCTTTGGCGCCCATCGCGGCCAGCGGCTCGTCCAGCAGCAGGATCCTGGCGTCCGCGAACACGGCTCGCGCGACCGCGATCGCCTGACGCTGGCCGCCGGACAGGCTGGCCACCGGGACGTTGACCGAGGGGATGTTCACCCCCATCTCGTCCAGGTGTTCCTTGGCGATGCGGCGCATCGACCTGTTGCTGAGCAGCGGCCAGCGGACGATTTCCCGGTTGAGGAACATGTTGTGGTACACGGTCAGCTGGTTCACGAGGGCGAGGTCCTGGTAGACCACGTCGATGCCGAGTGAACGGGCGTGCGTCACGGACTTGAGCACGACCTCCGCACCATTGACAAGCAGCCGCCCGCTGTCGGGACGCTGGAAGCCGCAGAAGATCTTCATCAACGTCGACTTGCCCGCGCCGTTGTCGCCGATCAGGCCGAGGACCTCGCCGCGCTGCAGCCGCACGTTGACGTCCTGCAGCGCAGTCACCGCGCCGAAGCGCTTGCTGATGTGCTCGGCCCGCAGCACCTCGTCGGTGGCCGGGCTCGCCCCGGAGGGCGCCGGGATCTGATCCTGGGCGGTCATAACGTCCTCCCGGTTTGCCGCAGCCGGGTGAGCTGCACGTTCGCGATCATGGCGATGAGGATCGCGCCGCCGAAGATGATCGACAGCGGGTTCGCGCTGATACCGGCGATGTCGAAGCCGTCCGTTAGGGTGGCCAGGACAATCGCGCCGAGGAACGCGCCGATGATGGTGCCGGACCCGCCAAGCATCGCGGTTCCGCCGATGACGGCGGCGATCACGGCGTAGAACATCGGCGTGTAGCCGCCTGCGCTCGGGTCGACGGTGCTGGTGTAGAAGGCGGCCTGAATGCCCACCAGCGCGCCCAGGAAACCCGTGAGCATGAAGTTGCCGTACTTGATCCGGCCGACGTTGATGCCGGCCTCCCTGGCGCCGAGCAGGTTGCCGCCGGCCGAGATCGTGTACAGGCCCCAGCGGGTCCGGGTCAGCACCAGATGGAAGATCAGCACGAGCACCACCGTCCAGACCAGCGGTGCCCATTGCCAGGGATTGCCAGGGATGGCGAACCACTTGCCGGTGCTGTCCCAGCTCGACGGAACTGGCAGCGGCTCGGCGCGGGACACCACGAGGGCCAGGCCAAGCAAGACAAACCCGGTGCCGATCGTGGCGATGAACGAGGGCACTCCGAGCGTCACCGTGATGAACCCGTTCACCCAGCCGGCGGCCACGCCGGTCAGCAGTCCGAGCAGGGCCGCCAGCGGCACCGGCACGTGGTAGTCCGTGATCGCGAAGTACATGACGAACGGCGCGAACGTGTAGATGAACCCGACCGAAATATCGATCTCACCGCAGATCAGCAGCATCACCTCGCCGATCGCGATGATCGCGATCGGGGCCATCAGCTCGGCCAGCAGGTCGACGGCGTTCACCTGGCTGAGGAACGACGAGTGGTAGCTGATCCCGAAGTAGGCCAGCAGGGCCACGGTCACGACCAGTACCGTCGCCTCGCGCTGCCTGCCGAACGCGCCGAGGCCACCCACGAGGGTCCGCCCGGCTCCGTTGCCCCCGCGACCAGCTCCGCCTGACGCCGGACGGCCTAGGACCTTGTCAGCTGAATCGACTGCGTCGCTCACGTCACCTCCTGGACCTCGCGACCGCACACACCGGAAGCGGGCGACCGGCCTGTCGTCCAGGCACGGTCGCCCGCCGCCGACTTGTGCTATTCAAGCCCAGAATTGCCTGGGCGTCTCGTCACGTGCTCGTAGTTGCGATCGGGTTGGCGATCGCGCCCGACGGCCGCGGCAGGTACTTCTCCGCGGTGGTCGAGCCCTGGTACCTGCTTGGCAGGTTGAACTCGGCCAGGTTGCTCTTCGTGATGAAGGCCAGGCCGGTGTCGGTGTCGGACGGCGGGAGCGTTCCGCCGGAGATGTTGTACAGGTACAGGTACAGCGTCGGCAGGAAGCCCTGCAGGTAAGGGTCCTGGTAGATGGTGAAAGCGGTGGTGCCGTTCTTGATGTTGGTCAGGGTCTGCGGGACAGTGTCGAAGCCGCCGTTCGGGAGCTTCGACATGCCGGTCTCGCTGAGCGCCTGGGCCAGGAACGAGGTCGAGGTCGAGTCCACGGCGAAGGCGCCCGCGGGCTTGTGCGCCAGCAGGTAGGCCTTCTCGTTCGCCAGGATCGTGGCCGGCACCGTGGTGGTCGCGATCTCGGCCACCTTGTAGCCGAGCGGGCTCAGCACCGCGTTGGCGCCGTCGTAGCGCGGCTGGATGTTGCCCTGCCCGGGAGTTTCGATGAAGATGACGACCGGGCTCGGCGTGGGGATCATCGACTTGATCCGCTCACCGAGCTGCTGGCCGGAAATGAAGAGCGCCTGGCCGATGTAGGCCAGCCGGTTGCAGCCGATGTCAGGGGTGCCGTTGCTGGCCACCAGACCGTCGGCGTTGTAGCTGACAACCGGGATGCCGGCGTTCATCGCGGCTCCGACCGGCGCGGTGAACGAGGTGGAGTCGATCAGCGTGGTGGCGATTCCGGCGGCGCCTGCGGCCACAGCCGCGTTGATGGCGGAGACCATCTGTGCGGCGACTGAGTCTGTCGAACCGGTCCATTTCGGCGTTGGCAGGCCAAGCAGCTTGGCGGCATCTGCGAACCCGTACTGAGTCGGCACGAAGAAGCTGTTCGTGGTCACGTGGTTGACAAACCAGAACTGCCAGCCTGGGGTCTTCGGGAAAGCACCGGGGCCCGTCGCCGCGGCCGCCGTCGTGGTACTCGTGCCACAGGCGGTGATCAGCGCGGATGCCGCTGCCGAGGCAGAGACTAAGCCGGCACCCGTCAGCAGCGAGCGACGCGTTGGGCTGTCGCGCATGTTGAGCTTTTGGATAGCCTCGTCAACCTTAGGGTCGACCTTTTTCATGACTGACCTCCAGTTATTCCTTCGGGGGAGGAACGCGCGCAGCTGCGTGTGTCTGACCGAACCGGTAAAGGTGCCGGAAGTGGATGTGCGATATTTCGCAGTGGGCGCGCCCAGGGATGGCTCCGAGAATCCCCGCGAGCAGTCGCGACCGCCCGGCTTCTGCGGCCGTTGGCCTTCGCCCCATCGCGACTCGTTTCTGCCGTCTGGCGGCAATCACGCACGGTCAGCACCCGGCCTTGGGCAGCCAGCCAGGCCCGCGTGCACGGGACATTGCGGCAGCGCTTTCCTCCGCCGGAGGCGTTGGTCATGAGCCGATGTGAGCGCTCACATCGACCCTCGTAACGCCCTAAGCTAGATCAGCTAGTCTCGACCGTCAATGCAGAACGCGGCACGCTGCATAGTTGTGCTAACCGAACGGAATACCGCGATGGGAGTTGCCACAGTTGCGGTAAGCGAAACCGGGCAGTTGCGCCGGGCTCCCCGTTCCCGTGCTTATCAACGCTCGTGGTCGCAGTGCTCACCGTCGTGATAGGCGCCATGAGCGCCTTCACGTAAGCACTCTCGCGAGCGATTACTGGTCACACGCGGCGCAGCACCGCCACAACCTTGCCGAGGATCTCCGCCTCGTCACCCGCTATCGGCGTGTAGGCGGGGTTGTGCGGCATGAGCCAGACGTGATCGGGCGCGCGCTTGAACGTCTTGACGGTCGCCTCCCCGTCGAGCATCGCCGCAACGATGTCGCCGTTCTCCGCGACGGGCTGCTGGCGCACCACCACCCAGTCACCATCGGCGATCGCCGCGTTGATCATCGAATCGCCGACGACCTTCAGCAGGAACAGGGTGCCCGCACCGACGAGTTGCCTCGGCAACGGGAAGATGTCCTCGATGGCCTCCTCGGCGAGGATCGGGCCGCCAGCCGCGATCCTGCCGACAAGCGGCACGTACGCCGCCTCCTGAGAGGCGATGTCCAAGGGCGACACGTCCTCGGGCTCGGGCTCGGGACGCACCGCGGGGTGGCCGGGCAGCCGGACCTCGACGGTGCGCGGGCGACCGGCGTCACGACGCAGGTATCCCTTACTCTGCAGGGTGGACAGCTGGTACGAGACGCTGGACGTGCTCGTCAGCCCGACGGCTTCACCGATCTCGCGCATTGACGGCGGATAGCCGCGGCGCTGCACCGACTCGCGAATGACCTGGAGCACCTTGCGCTGCCGCCAGGTCAGCACGTGGTCCGGATCTGGCCTGTCGGGCAGGTCAGCGACGATCGTGGGCATGCTGCCCTTGGGTCGCCTGCCTGGCTTGCCCCGCGGTCGCTGGGCCGGCTCGACGTCGGCTGGCCCGGCGTGCCCCGTCACTTCATCAAGCTCACCGACCCGGTCAGCGTCCATTTCCGCATCCGCCCGGTCCGGACTCACGTTCGAGGCCTTGCGCGCCCCTTTTCCGCTGGTCACATCGCTCATCTTGGGCTCTCCGGCTCGGTAGTGGTCTGTCCTCGAGGCCGACATTAACGGTTTCAGATTCGGATCTCAAACATCTGTTCGACGTTTCGCTGAAAGTGTCGTACCCGTGCGATACAACAGTACCGTAGCTTCGTTCGATCGAACGGATATGCTATAGAACAGAAGTACGATCGAACTGTCATTCGGTCCGATGCCCGGTGCGAGGAGGATCCGATGAGCGCTCTTCCGATCGACGCGAGCGAGCTGGGGGCGGCCCCTGCAGCGCGTGCCGACGGCGCGGGAGGACTCAGCCCGCGGCCGCGGCCGCAACTGGTGCTGGTCAAGGGCCCGGCACGGCACCTCGCGCCGCGGCAGGCGCCGCGTGCTGCCACCCGGTGTCCCGATGACAGTCGCGATCGCAACGACAGGAGTCCTGCGGCCACAGCCCTTGGGGTTGCGGTGGCGCCAGCCCCGCTGCGGCTCACCAGGCGGGGTCGGCTGGTCGTCGGCGCGGCCTTGGCGATCGCCGCGGCGGCCGCCGTGGCGCTCGCCATCGTGACAGCGTCGCTCGTCATCGTGACAGCGTCGGGCGGCGCTCAGGCGTCGGACCACGGGCAGGCCAGAGGTGGCTACGCCGGCATGCGAGAGATCGTCGTCCGGCCTGGCCAGACGCTCTGGTCGATAGCGTCCGCTGCCGAACCGTCGGCGGACCCGCGCGTCGTGGTCCAGGAGATCATGTCGGTCAACTCGCTGACCTCGGCGCAGATCCAGGCGGGCCAGGTGCTCTGGGTGCCGCGGTGACAGCCGCGACACGCCGGCAAGTCGCGGATTTTCTGGCGACACGCCGGCGAGTTGCCGAGGTTTCTGCCGCGTCGCCCCGGCCCGCTGGCTGTCTACCAGCGCGTTCTTCCCGGCGGCGGTAGACGGCGCTGGCGGTCTGGGAGAACCACAAGATATAGTAGTTGCACGGTTGTAGTTTTCCTATAGGTTGTGCTTACGTGGAAACGCCAGCCGCCGGGGAGGTGATCGTGTGTACTGCCCGTTCTGCAAGTACCCGGATAGCCGGGTCATCGACAGCCGGACGAGTGACGATGGGGCCGCGATCCGTCGTCGCAGGTCATGCCCCGAGTGCGGCCGCAGGTTCACCACGCAGGAGACGGTCATCCTGACGGTCGCCAAGCGGAGCGGCGTGACCGAGCCGTTCAACCGCGACAAGATCGTCCGCGGTGTTCAGCGTGCGTGCCAGGGCAGGCCAGTCAGCGAGTACCAGCTGGCGCTGCTGGCGCAGCAGGTGGAAGACGCAATTCGGAGCAGGGGCAGCGGTGAGGTGCCGTCGCACGAGATAGGCCTCGCCATCCTCGGCCCGCTGCGCGACCTCGACGAGGTGGCTTATCTCCGGTTTGCCTCGGTTTACAGGGGATTCGAGTCCCTGACTGACTTTGAGGAAGAGATCGCGGCTCTGCGCGCCGAGCATGAGAGCGCGTGGCGCCCCGAGGATGCCCGGTTCCTGTCCGGCGAGGCGGAACTGAGCTCGGACTCGGAGCCAACCGGCTAGGGCCGGTACCCAAGAGCGGTACGGGCCCTGCCGGGCCCGGGTAGTGAGTCGTTGCGATCCATGAAGGGGGATCTCATGACCGAGACGGCCAGCGGACCAGCGTCGCACAACGGGGGATCCGGGGGTCGCCCCACGGGCCAGCCGCGCGGGGGAGGTCGCCCCGCGGGGCAGGACGGCGGCGC
>JASHTT010000509.1 GCA_030040415.1 Streptosporangiaceae bacterium
GCGCGCGGGTCGGTCATCTCGCGCAGCGCGTAGTTCAGCGCGCCCGACTTGTAGCCCGGCCAGTTCTCCAGGTGCGCGAACTTGGCGCCGTGCCGGCGGCACCACGCCTCCACCGGACGCCAAAGGGCCTCGTCGTCGGTGTTGTCGTCGATGACCACGACCTCGTAGCGCGGGTAGTCGAGCCGCAACAGCGACCGGAGCGTGTCCAGGACCATGCCCGGCGGCTCGTTGTGGGCCGGCACGTGCAGGCTGATGTACGGCAGTTCGCTGTCCGGGATTTGCGGCGGCGTTGCGCTGGTCAGCCGCCTGCGCCAGTGCTCCGAGCCGAGCGCATCGCAGATCTCCCACAGGTACGCGCAAGCGAGCAGGGCTGCGAAGACCTCGAACAGCCAGAGCAGCAGGCCGCCTGCTGTGCTGGCCGCGCCCAGGTGACTGGCGAAGGTCCACTCCAGCACGTACGCGAGGTAGACGACGAACAAGAAAACCGACGATGCCCAGCACAGGTGGGCGCGCGCGTTCCAGCGCCGGGTGACCGGCAGCCAGACCAGGCTCGCGACGACCAGCCCGGCGGCTCCGGCCACTGCGTAGTGCTGGGAGTCGCCGAGAGCGCGCAGCAGGCCGATCACGATGGCGGCAAGCACCATGGTGGCGAACACGGCGAGCGCGAGCCGCCGGAAGGCCGGCCAGGCCCCTGCGGTGCGTTCCCATGGCCGCGCCTGGACAAGCAGGGCAGCCGTGCCAACGGGTGCGCCGATTATCCCGGCAAGCACTAGCGCAGCGAGCACTCGGCACCTCCACCTTGCGCAGCACCTATGTGCAAGTGCATCAGACGGCCGGCGATGCCTTTGACGCATCGCAGCGCGGCCCGGCTACCCGTGGCGGCCAGATAAATGCGCGACGTCAGGCCGGGCAGGAGCCCGGACCCGGGGTGTTAGCCCTGTGGCTGGCCGACTTTGAGCACCAGCATCGTCAGGTCGTCGAGCAGCACGCCGTCGCAGAAGTCCAGCACGAGCTTGCCCATGTCCGAGACGAGTTCGGCGGCGTGCCGCCCCGCCAGCGAAGCCAGGCTGTCCGCCAGGCGCTCCTCCAGGTAACTGGCGTCGGGCCCACGCGCGTCCGTCAGGCCGTCGGTGTAAAAGAACAGGACGTCGCCTTCGGCCAGCTCGAGCTCCAGGATCGCCGGCTCGGGGTCCGCGAATATGCCGAGCGCAACGCCGCCGCCAGGGACCACGCTGGCGCGGCCGTCCGGCTTGAGCAGCACCGGGCCAGGGTGGCCGGCGGTAGCCAGCCGGACGAGCAGAACCCCGTCCTGCCAGGACAGGTGCGCGGCGCTCGCGGTCACGAACCTGCCGCCGAACTCTTCGGCGAGCATGATCTCGTTGGCACGGCGCAGTACCTGGGCCGGGTCGGCGTCCCAGTGCGCCAGCACCCGGATCGCGTGCCGCGCGGCAGCGGTGGCGGCGGCGCCGTCCTCGCCCTTGCCGCAGACGTCGCCGATCGCGACGCCCCAGCCACCCGGCGTCGGGTAGGCATCAAAGAAATCCCCGCCGACCTCGCGTCCGCGGGTAGGTGCCAGGTGTGCCGACGCGATCTCTACGCCGGGAACGGGCTTCAGCACTGGCGGCAGCAGACTCGCGCGCAGCGCTTCGGCTGCCTCAGTGCGCCGTCTGAGCACCCGGCGTCCCGACGTGGCCAGCCCGAGCAGTGACCCAATGTCCTCGGCGATGGCAGCATCAGCAAGGCTGAACTGACCGTGCTCCGCGTGCCGCACAAGGGTCAGCACGCCGTACGGACCGGTGCGACGAGACTGCCCGTCGGCAGCTATCGGGACCGACAGCACCGACGCGGCGCCGAGCATCGGCAGCAACGGCAAGCCTTCGGGTCCGTGGCCGAGCAGCGTGTCGTCTTCGGCGTGCACGATCAGCAGCGCCTTGCCCGACTCTGCGACCTGGTCGGGCGCCGTGCCAGGAGCAGGATCGACGGTCGCGACGAGGTGCGTGACCGTCGCCGACTCGTGGTCGTCCGGGCCGGCTACGTAATGCCTGCGCAACTGCCCGCGGCGGTTCACGTCGACGATCACCCAGGTCGCCAGTTCGCCCGTCAGCAGCCGGGCGCATCGCTGCAGCAGCACGGTCTCGCTGATCGTCGTGCTCTGCAGCAGCAGTTTGGTGGCTGCGGCCAGCATGTCCATCCTGCGGGTCGCGGCCGCGACGGCACCGGCACTCGCTGCCGCGCCGTCGTCGGCGTCCTGGCTCGGCGCCTTGCGGGTGCTGCGTCCTTTGCCGTCGGCCCGGGCTTCCGGCCGGGCGCTATCGGCCACGCCCACGCTTACGAGCAATCGGCCGGAATCGCCGCGAACGAGCACCGGGCTGATCGTCACGTGCATCCGGACCACTCCGCTGGAGGCGAGGATGCCGCAGGTCAGCTGGGCAGACTTCGCCGTCCTGACGACGGCCGCCAGTTGTGACTGCATCACGGCCCGGGCCGGCGGTTCGATGAGCGCGGTCAACGACCTGCCGGTTGCGTAGCCGGGGCCGACGCCGAGGAGGTCGCAGGCGGCCGAGTTCGCCCGCAACACGGTGCCGTCGGTGTCTGCGACAAACAGCGCAACCGGCGTGGCTGTGAATACCGCGTGCAACAGGCGCCGGTCGGAATGCAGGCTGCTGAGCGTGCGGTCGTCGCCGTCGGCATCCGCGGACGGGCCGCGGGCAGCCATGAGCGCCTCGATGGCTCCGTCGAGTTCGGTGAGCGCCGCAGCCAGCAGAGCCTGCGTCTGCGCGCGGGGCAGCTTGGCCGCCTGGCGGAGCGCGGTTGTCCGGGACCTCAGGCCGGCGAGGTCGCCGCCCGGCTCGGGCCGGTCAGGCACGTCCGGCATGTCAATCCTCGGGGGAAAGTACTGGCAAGTCGATGTGCCCATCGTATCGGCGAGGCGCGAACGGACGGCTGGCGAACTTGCGGCCTTGGACGCGGGCGGCAGCTACGGCACGGCAGGGGGCTTCGCAGGCTGTCAGCTAGCGTGTCAGAACTGGTCGGGGTGCGGGGCGGCGTTGCGCAGCCGCATGCCGCTGAACTCCACGGTGGAGCCGGCGACTTGTCGCCAGAACGGCCAGATAGACGGTGTAATCCGGAGCTCGATCGCGGCGTCGGCATGCCGGGCGAGCAGGTCCCCGACGCCCGCCCGCTCGCTCGCCCGTACGGGGAGGTCGCTGACCCAGTAACCGCCGACCTCGTGCGGCCGGAAGCCGTCTTCCGGCAGCCGGTAGGCGTAGAGCCGGCAGGCCCGCATGCGTTCTAGCCAGGCTGACTCGACGACGTGTACCCGCGTGGCCGCGCTCTGGCCGAAGAATCGCTGGTTGTCGTCGGCGCTCGTCGTCGACACCGGCCAGATGCAGCCGCGCGGGCAGTCTCGCGGGAACCAGAACATCGGCGCATGCCGGGTGTCCACCGCCCATACCAGCGGCTCGGCGCGGGGACTGGCTGCTGGCGCACGCGGCACGAACTCACCGAGCGAGCCGTCTTCGCTGAAATGCCAGAGCGCGAAACGGCCCTCGCCCTGATATGGCGGCGCTGGCTCGCGGGCCAGCAGATCCCCCGGGTAGTCGGTACTCACTCGCGACAGCGTGGCACGCGCCGGACGTATGCGCGAGATATTAACCAGGCGGCGCGCTTGCCCGGCCGCTAGGGCAGATCTAGCCGGCTGAACGCGGCTTGCGCCGCGTGCCGGCTAGCTCTGCCAGCTCGCTGAGCTGCTCGCGGCCGGCCATCCTGTCGCGATCGGCGCGCTTTCCGTGACCGTCGTGCGCGGCCACAATCCGCCTCGCTACCTCGGTGGTTCGGATGTTGCTGCGCTGCGACACGTCAAGCATCCGGTCGAGCGCTTCCTCGGCGCTGCAGTCCAGCGCGTGCATGAGAATGCCCTTGGCCTGGTCCACGACCGCACGTCCGCTGGCGGCATCACGCAGCTGAACGGCGGTGCGCCGGGAGTCGCCGTAGTCGGCGACCGCCCCGACCAGGGCACTGCCGTAGGCGACGAGCAGTTCCGCTAGCTGGATCTGGTCCGGGTTCACGGCACGCGGGCGGATTCCGAGCAGCGTCAGCGAGATGACGACCGGGCCCTGGTAGCTGAGCGTCACCGAATTGCGCACGCCGAGCCGCAAGGCGGCGGCGCAGAACTCCGGCCAGCGAGTCTCGGTCATCGTGTCGGAACAGCTCACCGGAGTGTCCGCGGCGAGGGAGTCGATCACCGGCCCGCGGCCGCAGGCGAGCTGGACGCCGACGAGACGGGGTGCGTCCGGGTGGCTTGCCGCCTCGCTGGCGAGTTCGCCATCGCGCCAGAGCGTGACGTCTGCGGCTGCGCATCCGGCGACCTGGCTGGCGGCGAGCAGCGTGAGTTCGCTCAGTGACCGCTCCTCGGTAGCGGCCGCGAGGCTGAGCAGCGCGGCGGTCCGGTCCGCGAGGTCCGAGCCTGGCACTACAGATCCTCCCGCGTCGGTCCCTGGTCGGCTGGCCGCACTGAGCGGCGACCGTTCTGCGCCGCCACTGCCTGCCCGGCTAGCTGGCGGCCTCGCCAGCCGCTTCGGTCGCGACCAGCGCCTGGCCGACGTCGTCGTACATGGTCAGCCGGTCGGCCAGGCCGGTTATCCAGAGCGTCTTGGTGTACCTGTACCTGGCACCGGCGAGCGCGAGCGAGCCGCCCGCGGCGTCTGCCTTCTTCCAGTGCCCGACGATAACCGCGAGCGCGCTCGTGTCCAGGAAGTCGACGGCCGATAGGTCGAGGATAATCCGATTGTGGCTGGTCCCGGCCTGTCTCAGGCACTCGTCGAGTTTCGGGCTGGTGACTATGTCCAGATCACCGCGAATCGTGACGACCACGCTGTCGCCGTGGCTCTCGGCAGACAGCCAGACTGCTTCCACACGCCACCCCAGAGGAGTCGGACCATCACAATGACGGTATACCGGCTCATAGCAGAAGGCACGGGCTTCGTCGTTCCTTTGCATATACGCGGAACTGCCGGGAAGGTACCGGCCGCGAGCGTTGCGGCGTGCGAGCCATGGCCACAGCACGGTCTGCGCGGGCGCGGCCGCGCGGCGGGAGGCGGGAGCGCGCGCCAGGGTAGGCAGGCCAGATGGGAAGGTCAGCGTTGGAACCTGGAGTAGGTGACCTGCAGAAGGTTACCGAAGGGCTCCAAGGACTACACCATGTCGCGCTTTTTTATCATAAAGCCTCAGACTCAGATTATCTTTCGACCATTCGTGAATTTGTCCAAGCGGGACTGGACAGGGCGGAGCCGGTCTTCGTGGCCGTTCCGCACGACAAGCTGCCGTCGGGCTGGCGGCTGCCTGCCGATCCTTCGGTCACCTTCGCCGACATGCGACGGCTCGGCGGCAACCCCGCACGGATCATCCCGGCGCTCTGGGCGTTCGCAGGCCGGCATCCGGGCCAGCGGGTGCGGTATCTGGCCGAGTCCGCGTGGCCAGGCCGGCCCGCCGCCGAGCAGCAGGCGGCGGCCAGGTACGAGTGGCTGGTCAACCTTGCCTTCGCCGGCCTGCAGGCAAGCATCCTGTGCCTGTACAACGAGACCGACTTGCCAGCGGCCGTTATCGACTGCGCGCACAGCACGCATCCAGTCCTGCTGAGCGAGGGCATGGAACGCGACAGCCAGCGTTACCTCGGCCAGAAAAGGTATCCGGACGGTCTTGACGACCCGCTGCCCAGCCCGCCGGAAAACGCCGCCATGCTCGCGTACGACACCGACCTGCGCCCGCTGCGCGCCCTGGTCAGGACCGCTGCGCAGCAGGCCGGACTCGACGGGTCGCGCAGCATGGACCTGGTCATCGCGGCCAGCGAGGTCGCGGCCAACACGCTGCGGCACACCCGGGCAGGCGGTGTCGCGCGGGTATGGCACAGCGACTGCGAGTTGCTCTGCCAGATAGATGACCACGGATATATCCGGGACCCGCTGGCCGGCTACCAGCGGCCGGCCGAGGGTCTGACCGGCGGCCAGGGACTATGGCTCGTTAACCAGCTGTGCGACCTGGTGGAGATCCGGACCGGCCGGACCGGGACGACGATCCGCCTGCACATGTACCGGCCTTGACCTGCGCATGACCCGCTAGCGCGCCCGTGCCGCACGGCAGCCGATCAATTCGCCACACTGCGGTTCGGCCGTTCTGGGCCGGGTAGCTGTGATTGCATGCGCGACCAGGCCGGAGCGCCACGATGAGCCTCCCGCCAGCCGAGGAACGTGTCCTCGATGCCATGGCTGAGGCGTTGCGGGCCAGCGAGCCCCGGCTGGCCTCCATGTTTGCCATGTTCTCCAGGCTGACTAAGAACGAGGCAGCGCCGTGCCGCGAGCAAATCACGGGTCGCGGGCGGTTTGCACTCAACCTGCGCCGCGGCGCGGGCAAGGCGGCGCCTGAGCCGCGGCAGCCGTCGCGCAGATTCTGGCTGCACGTGCTCGTCGCCAGCCCGATCGCCGTGGCTCTTACGGTCATTGGCCTGGTCGCTGGCCTCGGCACGCACTCCTCGGTGCCGCCATGCCAGCTCTTCGGCGGCGTGCGCGTGACCGTGTCGCACCACGTGCGTCGGGATAAGTGCCCGGTCCAGGTCGGCTCGCCAACTGGCTCGTTTCTCGGTAAGTAGCGGCGGCAAGACCCTGGCGGTTAGCCGCGCTTGATGTGCAGGCTCTGGCCGGGAATCCTGCGCGGCAACGGCGCAGCCTCGTCGGCCGTCCGGGCCGGTATCTGAGCCGCGACCGGCTGGGCTTGCGTGAGTGCAGCGACAGGCGGGCTCGCGGACTGCATCGGCACCGGCAGGGGGGTCGCCCCCCGGGGCTGCACCGCCGGGGGTCCGGGGGTCGCCCCCCGGGGCTGCACCGCCGGTAGCGGCGCTGCCTCGGGTGTGTTTAGCGCGGCCCCGGCCAGCAGCGCGGTGCACGCCAGCAGGAGCCACAGGAAGCCAACGGCAACCTCGCCCGGTGACCCGTAAATCCGGCCGTGCGCGCCGAGCCTGGTCAGGTAGAGCGAGAAGCCGACTGACCCGGCCACGAAAACGGCGGTGGCCAGCAGGGCACCGGCGGAGAGCCAGTGCCGTGGCCGCCCGGGCGCCCCGAGGTTGTAGCAGATCGCGACCGCTGCGATCGTCAGCGCCAGGCCCGCGATCCAGCGCAGCGCGGTCCACGCGATGACGAAGGCCGTCGCCCCGAGCCCCAGGTGTCCTTGGATTCCCGCGCCGATCGGCTGGCCGAAAGCTAGCAACGCCGCGGCGAGG
>JASHTT010000510.1 GCA_030040415.1 Streptosporangiaceae bacterium
TGGACGGCTGGGAGACGTCGACGGCGCCGGGGTCCTGCGGGTCGGCCTGATCGCCCAGCAGGTTGTAGACGTCACTGACCCGGCCGGCCATCGCCTTGACGTAGATCGTGGCCGGAGAGCCGTCGAAGGACAGGTAGCTCTCGGCGAACGGGTACCCGACCAGGACCGAGGAGTTGATCTCGGGAGACAGCACGTCGGCGTTGAGGATGCCGGCCACATACAGCCACATGCCCCCGTTGCCGTTGGCGCCGGTGCCGGTGACCCAAACCCGCTCGCCGGGGAACACCTTGTCGATGCCGAGCAACTGGGCGGCGACGGCGCCGAGCACGCAGACCGGCTCATGTTGGGTGGCCGCGTTGAGGAACTCGCCCTCCTCGAGGCTGGTGCCGACAGTGGCCGGCAAGCCAACAGTGGCGGCATCGACGGTGAGTGCGTTGGTGTCAACCGATGGGATCAGCGAAGAGCGGTAAACGTCGGCACCGGTGGCACCGGTGGACTGGACCTGGTAGACGCCGTTCAGCCGGGCGATCATCGCCGGTGCGGCGATCGGCAGCTCGGTGGTGGCACCGTTTATGTTCTGCCCGGGCTCGACGGTAAGCAGGTTGGTGCCCAGCGCGGCGATTTCCTGGTTCAGCCCGGCGGCTGAGGACGAGGACAGTCCGAGCACGGCCACGATCGCGGCGACCCCGATCGCGATGCCCAGCGCGGACAGCGTGGCGCGAAGTTTGCGGGTGCGCAGGCCCACCGTGGCCAGCCGCGCCAGATCGGCCAGCTGCAGCCGGGCCGACGTTGTCGGGCTCATCGGGCTCCTCGTGGCGCGTCGGTGGCGGAGACGATCTGCCCGTCGAGCATCCGCACCTGGCGGTGCATCCGGGCGGCGACCTGCTCGTCGTGGGTAACAACGACGAGCGTGGTCCCTGCGGCGTTGAGCTGGCCGAGCAGGTCCAGAATGGCTGCTCCGGTCGCCTGGTCCAGGTTGCCGGTGGGCTCATCCGCCAGCACTATCGCCGGCCGCCCGGCGATCGCCCGGGCGATCGCCACGCGCTGCCGCTCGCCCCCCGACAGCTGCATGGGCCTGGCGCGAAGCTTGCGTCCGAGCCCTACGCGTTCCAGCGCGACCGCAGCCAGCTCATGGCGCTGTGCCAGGCTCACCCCGGCATACAGCAGCCCGTCGGCCACGTTGCCGAGCACCGTCTGCTGCTCGGCAAGAAAGAACTGCTGGAACACAAACCCGATGACAGACGCGCGCAGCCCGGCAAGCTGCCGGTCGCTCAGCCTGCTGACGTCTAGGCCCCGCACGCGGACGGTACCGGCAGTCGGCAGGTCCAGCGTGCCGGCCAAGTGCAACAGGGTTGTCTTCCCCGACCCGGACGGGCCGACCAATGCGACCAGTTCCCCGGCAGCGACCTGTACGCTCACGCCGCTCAGTGCGCGAACGGGTGGCCTGCCTGGGTAGACCTTGGTCACCGAAAGCAGCTCCAGCACCGGTACCGGCACGCCGGGCGGGGCTGGGCAAGGGACCCTGGCTGGCAGGATCATCGTGCTCATATCCCCGGTACCACCACACGCTGGCCAACAGCGAGGTTCCCGGTCACCTGCACCGTGCCGGCGGCGTCGTCGAACATTCCCGGGGTCACGGCCACCAGGTGACGGCCACCCGGCCCGGTCACCTCGACCGCGTAACCGCCGGGCCGAGCCAGCAGCGCGTCCACCGGCACGATCAGCACGTCGCTCACGCTGCCGGTGGTGATCGTTACCACGACCGGGGCCTGGTTCAGGTTCCTGGCAACACGCGGGTCGCGCAGCGACGCCACCACTGTGATCGTCGCCGTGCCCGAGCCGTTGCCGTTCCCCGATGCGGACGTGGACGACGAAGATGGGGTGCCGACCGAAGAGATCACCCCAGGCGTCACCGAGCCGTCCGGCAGCGTAATGGACACCTTGCTGCCGACCGGGACCTCGGCCTGCAACGAGGCGTCCAGGCCTACCCTCACCACGGGAGTCAGTGAACTGGCGGTCAGCACCGTGCTCCCCGTGGCCGCGGCGCCGCCCAGCATCGCACCAGTACCCAGCCCGGTCACTTTGATCGGACCGGGCAGGAATACCGCCTGGCCAAGCGGCAGCGTCTCGGTTTGTGTCAGCCCCAGGTGCGCCTGCAGCAGCCCAACCGCATAGCCGGTTTCGCCGCTGAAGTAATCCCAGCCCGACCTTGGCCCCAGTGCTGCGGCGGTGGCGTAGCCGAGCGCGACCAGGTCGGCGTTCAGCTGCCGCACGTCCGTGCCGGTCATCCCTTCCGACAGCGCCCGGTAGGCCGGCATCCTGCCGTACAGCAGCACCACCGGGCTGCCGTTGACCTGGTAGATCGGCTCGCCCTGGCGGATAGTCTGCCCGGCCGACGGCAGCCAGGTGAACGTGCCCGCGCCGGAACCCGACCCCGACGAAGACGAAGTGGCCGAACCCGACGGCCCCGTCGCCACAACCGTGTACGACCCCGCATCGCCGAGTGTCCCGTTCTCTTGCGACTGCTCGGTCAGTGATCCCCGCGTTACCAAAGCCGTTGCGGTCGCGTACGCGCCGGTGCCCACCGCGAGCTTGGGCACGCGGAAGACCCCGGCCGCATCTGCACCAGCCACCCCGGCCCCCACCAGCGCGACCAGCACAGCGGCCGCTATCCAGCCGCGGCTGCGCCCATGCCCGATGACCGCCGCGTCACCAGCGATGTCATGCTCGCCAGGTACCCGATGTTCGGGCGTCGCAGGCACGCTTGCCTGCTCGCCTGCGTCTGTGATCTTCATCGCCGACTTCACTTTCGTCCTGCTCAGCCGCTAGTGAGACCGAACAGCTGAGCTGTATCGCAGGCCCTAGCCGCTGCATCGAAGGCCGGCGAGTTCACGATCGAGGCCGGGATCTTGAACAAGATCCCGTTGCTGTAGTCGTATGAGTACCGGGCAACGCCCCAGGTAGACGGAGGCCCGCTGGGGTGGGTCGGCAGCGTTGTGGTGACGGTCGGATCCGGGAAATTCGGGAGGCCGTGATCCCGCATGCAGCTGGCGGATTCGAGCGCCTGCTTAATCTCCTGCTCGGTCGCGTGCGTATTGATGGCGCCGAGTGGCGACAACTTGGCGCACTTCGCCCGGGCGGAAGTGAAGGTGGGGGTGTCCATGTTGAGGCCGGTGGCGGTACTGCCGGGGTCGGGGTAGTTGGTGACGCCGTGGGCGCGCATGCAGTCGGCATAGGCGACGGCCTTTTCTGCCATGCCATTGCCGGCTCCTTGCGACGCCGGCGGATCCGCGCTCGATCTGCCACCGCAGGCCACAGCGCCACAGCACACGGCAATGAGCCCCGCAGTCAGTACGCCACCTTGCCGAAGCCGCTGCAAGCGTTGCACATTGCCGCCGAGTGGCCTGGTGCGCGATGCAGACATGCCGTCCTCCCGCCTCCTCGAGATTGATTACTGAGGCAGTTGTACGGCGGCGGCGGTAACCGGGCGTCAACAGAACCTGTTACCTCCCTGTTACCGGACGCCGGGCATCCTGCACTCCTGGGCGCTGCGATACGCGGGCTGCCTGGTATCCGGGGAGCGCCCGTTGAGCAGGAAGGATGAGATGCGTAGCAGTGTCATGACGACTGGACCCTCCGGGCTGGTCCTGAAGACGCCCGCCCGACTGTTGCGCATCCTGGGCGAACGCGTCGCT